>CAYPWI010000041.1:0-9952 GCA_964414395.1 uncultured Ruminococcus sp. | reverse complement strand
ACCCGCCCATCTCCCTCCCCCCACCCACCGCGTTTTTCGTAGCTCTAAGCGATTTTGTTATCTTTCATTACTACGCCTAATGTATCACCGACTGCCTTATCTGAAATATAGGTGGCGTAAGCCGCTCACGCGTTTATCTGACTGCCTTGCTCTTTATAGGTGCCTTGTTTTCATTAAATTTTTTTTGTCCACTTTTAATTGAGAATTAGTATTAGCCGCTTCTTCACAAATAAGAAAAGTTTTCAACAGCATTATTATTTTTAAAAAAGTACTTGACAAGTTCGCTATTTGATGATATAATGAACATTATGAGTTAAGCAAGCTTGTTATTCACTTGGCTTTGTGCTTATGAATGTGCTTGCGAGGGGCTTACTCCTCGATCGGGGGATATTTTTGCTTGGCTGACGTGTTTTAGCCGCTTTCTCAAAAATAAGAAAAGTTTTCAACAGCATTATTATTTTTGAAAAAGTACTTGACAAGTTCATATAGATGTGATATAATGAACTCAATGAGTTAAGTAAGCTTCTACGAGTTCGGACAAAATGTGAATTTCTGCCGCGGGAGCGCGCAGATCGATTTTTGACAGCACGGTAAAGCTTACTTGATACATTGATAAACTATTTAATTTACATTAACAGTGGGGTGATCATAATGGAGTTTGAGAATGTTGTGTATCGGAACGACAGCGAGCCTGTGTGCGAGCGCGGGGACTGCTTCGCAAATCGTGAGGGTCGCTGTGAGATCTTGACGGATAATGATTTCGGAAAGCGTGAATGTCCGTTCTACAAGCCGCGCAAAAGCGTGGGCTCAGAGTAAGCGCGGGCGTGTTGCCGGTATTGTTCGGGGGTGTGAGGTTTGGACGCTAAACAATATCTTGTATCGCTCGGGGAGTTCGACGAGCGTATCGGGCGGAAGATCAGGCGGCTGGGCGAGCTTGACGCGGCGCGTATGTTCTCCGAGGAAAAATTAAAGTCTGTGCGGTGTGTTTGCGGAGAGAGCGGCGATGGTTCCGCGGAGGACGAATTCAACGCGCTCAGAACGGAGATCGCCGAGGACGTGGCGGAGTTTCGGAGACGGCGCAGCAAGGCTGTTGAAACGATCAAGCGGCTGAACAATGTAAGATATGTCCGCGTTTTGTACGAGCATTATGTCGAGTACAAGTCCATAAAGGAGATATCCGAGGAGATGTTCATTTCCTGCTCACATACGCATCTGCTTCACAAAAAGGCGCTGGACGCGCTGGGCGGTCTTCTTTAAGGAGAAATGATGAGGGTGAAAAAATATCTTCCCGAGTTGGTGGGCGGCGGGTATGGAGCGTTTTGGAATTTTCGCGGAAGATACCGTGTGGTCAAGGGTTCGCGCTTCCAAAAAGTTCAAGAACCGCGCTTTACGGTTCATCTTTAAGGAGAAATGATGAGGGTGAAAAAATATCTTCCCGAGTTGGTGGGCGGCGGGTATGGAGTGTTTTGGAATTTTCGCGGGAGATACCGTGTCGTAAAGGGTTCGCGCGCTTCCAAAAAGTCCAAGACATGCGCCTTATGGTTCATCTATAATCTGATGAAGTATGAGGGGGCTAATCTGCTGGTCGTGAGAAAGACGTTCCGCACCTTGAAGGACAGCTGTTATACCGAGCTCAAGTGGGCGATAAACAGGCTGGGTGTTTCGGAGCTTTGGGATCTGAAGGAGTCGCCGCTTGAGATGACGTTCCGCCCGACGGGACAGAAGATCTATTTCAGAGGGCTGGACGATCCTTTGAAGATCACGTCCATCACGGTCGGCAAGGGTTCTCTTTGCTGGATGTGGATAGAAGAGGCGTATGAGATCGTTTCGGAAGCCGACTTCAATATGCTTGACGAGTCGATAAGGGGCGCGGTGGGCGAAAAGCTGTTCAAGCAGATAACGGTGACGTTCAATCCGTGGAATGAAAATCACTGGCTGAAACGGCGGTTCTTCGACGAAAAACGCGGTGAGGGTGAGGACGGGGAGCCGATCTTTAAAGAGCGTGAGGGGATAATTTCCGACGATGGGGAAATTCTCGCGATGACTACGAATTATCTCTGCAACGAATGGCTGGACGAGGCTGACAAGCGCGTATTCGAGCGAATGAAGGCGGAAAACCCGCGGCGGTATCAGGTCGCCGGTCTGGGGAATTGGGGCGTGTGCGAGGGTCTGGTCTACGAGCGGTGGGAGCTTGCGGGCTTTGACGCAAAGGAGATCGCCGCCCGTGACGGCGTGCGCTCGGCGTTCGGGCTGGACTTCGGGTATACGAACGATCCGTCGGCGCTGTTCTGCGGGCTGGTGGATCTCAATGATCGCGTTATATATGTTTTCGATGAGATGTACGCGCGGGGGCTTTCCAATATGATGATCTATGAAAAGATCGCCGAGATGGGGTTCTCGAAAGAAAGGATCGCCGCGGACTGCGCTAATCCCAAAGACATAGCGGAGCTGCGGACGCTCGGTATCTCGCGTATCAAGGCGGCGCGCAAGGGCGCGGACAGCATAAATCACGGTATACAGTTCATACGGAATTTCAGGATCGTGATACACCCGCGGTGCGTGAATTTTTACACCGAGATCTCAAGCTACGCTTGGGCGGCGGACGAGTTCGGGAAGCTCACCAACCGCCCCGCGGGCGGCATGGATCATCTGATGGACGCTATGCGGTATGCTCTCGAGGATGTGAATTCCGCGAGGTCGTTCGGGTTCTGACAATTGACAATTCGGAAGACGCTACGAATGGTGAAGTTTATTATCTTTTTGATAAGAAAAAATGAACGCGCGATTAGCGGTGATCTCAAATTATTCTGTATACATCGGAAAAATTGATGATCGGCAAATCGGGAGATGCCGCGAATGGTAAAGTTTATCATATCTTTGATTAAGAAAAGATGAACGCGCGGTTTGCGGTGATCTGGAAATTTTCCGTTGTCCGTTATACATTATCAATTTACCAAGGGGGGATGTGCTTGACCGAGCAGCAGAAAAAATTCTGTGAGGAATATCTTGTTGACGCGAACGCCAAAGCCGCGGCGATACGCGCGGGGTATTCCGCCAAAAGCCATTCGACAGCGTGTGATCTGATGGCGAATGAGGAGATAAGGCGGTATATAGAGCGTCGGGCGAAAAGATCCGAAAAAGGAAAGAACGCAGCGGGAAAACCGCCGCCGAAAAAGGAAGTTAAGCGGCAGATCGGCAAACTGAAGAAAGAAGCCGAGAATGAAAAGACCGCCGCTACTCGGGAGGTGGTGGGGTTTCTGACATCGGTCATGCGCGGCGAGGTCGAGGAGCTGAAAAGCTCGGCGAAGGACAGGCTGCACGCCGCGGAGCTTCTCGGAAAGCGCTACGGGATATTTGACGACAAGGACGGCGAGGATAAGCCGACGATCGTCTTCTCGGGCGAGGGAGATCTGGAATAGCGGGGCAAATAGGGGGTGTTTATGTTAAACAAGATCTATGATCCGGGCATTGAGGTCGTGTGCGATGAGGACTTTATTCTGAAAGAGATAAACGAGTTCAAGTCGTCGCGGCGAAGACGGGCTATGTATGACGGGAAAAGGTATTTTCTCGGGCGGCATGATATTCTTTGCCGCGAGAGGACTATCATCGGCGAGGACGGCGAGCCGCACGCCGTGGACAATCTTCCCAACAACCGCGTGGTCGATAATCAATACGCGAAGATGGTCGTTCAGAAGAACAATTATCTTCTCGGAAAACCGTTTTCGGTGAGGTGCGATAATGACGCTTATTCAAAGGCGCTGGGCGGAGTCTTCGACAAGAGGTTTCGGAGAATTTTAAAGCGCGTGGGGGAGGATTCGCTCAACTGCGGCATCGGGTGGCTGTTTGTCGGGTATGACGAAAACGGGCGGATCTCGTTCAGGCGAATGGAGCCTACCGAGATCATTCCCGAATGGGCTGACGAGGAGCACACCGTGCTTGACTGCGCTGTCCGCGTCTATGAGGTCAAGGAGATCGGCAAGCGTTATGGGCGCGTAGATGAGCGCGTGATCGAGAAGGTCGAGGTCTATTCAAAGCGCGGGATATTCTACTATGAGCTGAACGGCGGCTTGAAGCCGTGCGCGCCGTTTTTCCGCCCTTACTTCTCCGTAACGGACGAGAGCGGGGAGCGTTCGGGGTGGAACTGGGAGAAGATACCGCTGATACCTTTCAGGTGCGGCAGCGCGGAAACGCCGCTTATCGAGCGCGTGAAGACCTTGCAGGACGGGCTGAATTCCATAGAATCCAACTTCCAGAACATCATGGAAGAGGACGTGAGAAATTCCGTGCTGGTGCTGGTGAACTACGACGGGGAAGATCTCGCGAGCTTCCGCAAAAATCTCGCGGAATACGGCGTGGTGCCCGTAAGAACGGTGGACGGCGGCGCGGGAGATCTGAGATCCTTGAAGATCGAGGTGAATTCCGAGAACTACAAGACTATACTCGGTTTGTTCAAGCGGGCGATCGTTGAGAACGCCATGGGCTATGACGCGCGGGACGAGCGTTCTTCGGGAAATCCAAATCAGCTTGATCTGCGCTCTATGTACAGCGACATAGACCTTGACGCGAACGCCATGGAGACGGAATTCCAAGCGTCATTTGAGCAGCTGATATGGTTTTTGAACGCGCATTTCGCGAATGTGGGTATGGGCGAGTTCTCGGGCGAGAGCGCCGAGATCATCTTTGACCGCGACATCATGATGAATGAGGGCGAGGTCATCGAGAACTGCCGCAAGTCCGTGGGGCTTATCTCCGACGAGACAATAGTGGCTATGCACCCGTGGATATCCGACCCCGACGCGGAGCTTATAAGGCTTCGCGGCATTGCGGAGGACAACGGGCAGGAGACTTGAATGTAACGGGCGAAGGCTCGGTGCAGAGTATGAGCGGCGCGGAGCGGGAAGCTCGTCATAATTCGTGGAAGACCGTTATAAATCGAGCCGATCCGCCGCCGGTGACGGCAATGTCGTTGCTGCCGCGGCGTGATCGTCCGCGCTGCTTATACGATATAAAAATTAAAGGAGGTTTTTTATGGAGGCGGAAAACATTGCGGCGGAGCAGCCGAATTCGGGTGTTTCGGAAAGTCCCGCGGCGGAGGCTCCAAAGCCCGAGGAGGGGCTCAAGAGGCAGATCGCCGAGCTTCAGGCGGCTCTGGAGAAGAAGGACGGCGAGATACGTGCGGTGAAGGTCAATGCCGCTGTGGACGCGGCGCTCACTAAGGCGGGAGCGAGAAATCTCACCGCCGTAAAGGCGCTCATCGCGGGGCTTGACGAAATGGAGCTTTCCGAGGATGGGAGCATAGCCGGTCTCGAAGAAAAGATCTCGGCTATCAAGGCTTCGGACGGGTATTTGTTCGAGCAGAGGGGCGGGAAGATCTCCATTCGCGGCGCCAGACCCGAGGAGTCGAGCGGCGATACCGCGTCGGACGCCGATATCTCTAAGATGACTTATTCTCAGCTTACGGAGTATATCGGCAAAAACCCGAACGCGAAGATCTTCGATTGATCGGGTGAGAAACAACGGGGAAATAAAATTTAAGGGGGTACTTATTATTTATGGCAGAGTTTAACAGCAAAAGTTTTAATCCGCAGGCGTTCGGCGCTTATGTAAAGCGTATTCCGAACGTTAAGAAAAACGAGCTCGCGAGATGCGGCGCGGTGGGCGGAAACGCGGCGGCGAGAAAGGCGCTTTCGGCGCAGTCGGGTTCTCTTTACGCGAGAATTCCCTATTTCGGGAGAATAGATGGCTCGACTTCTCAGAACAATGACGGCGCTACCGACATCACTAGCACGACTACTACCACTTACGAGCAGGGGCTCATCACCGCTTCGAGAATGGACGCGTGGACAGAGCGCAGCTTCGCGGGGAACATCACCGCGGGCGTGAATTTCATGGATAATGTCGCGGCTCAGATCGCCGAGTACAAGCTCGACGTTAAACAGCGTATGCTGCTGGCGATCCTCGAGGGCGTGTTCTCCATGAACACCACCGGCGACACGGTGGCGGCAAAGGCGGCGAAGGAATTCATCGACAATCACGTTTACGATATCTCCGGCGGCACGGGCGATGAGGCGCTGGTGAATATCGACACGCTCAACAAGGCTATCCAGAAGGCTTGCGGCGACAACAAGAGCCTTTTCAAGCTGGCTGTTATGAACAGCGCCGTGGCTGCTCGTCTTGAGAACCTCAAGCTCATCAAGTTTATGTCGCAGACCGATGAGGACGGCATCGAGCGCGAGCTGGAAATGGGTACGTGGAACGGCAGACTTGTTCTCGTGGACGATAATATGCCCGTGAGCGAGGATAAGGACGGCAGCGCGATCTACACTACTTATGTGCTCGGCGAGAATTCCATTATTCTCGACAACATAGGCGATACCGTGCCGTACGAGATGAGCCGCGATCCCAAGACCAACGGCGGACAGGATACGCTTTATGTGCGTGACCGCTACATCTGCGGCGTGAACGGTCTGAGCTTCGAGAAGCCCGCTTCTGTTACCGCTTCCGCGAAGAACAGTGACCTTTCCAACGGCGCGAACTGGCAGATCATCAACAACGGCGTGACCGCTGTTCCGCACAAGTCTATAGCGATCTGCAAGATCGTTTCTAAGGGTTGATGATCATGATAAAGCTTGCTAAGGCGAGACTTTCCGGGTTGGGGTATGAAGTCCCCGACGGTGACAATGAGCTGCTGGAGTTCTGCAAAAACAAGGCTGAACATTCGGTGCGCAATTTCTGCAATCTTCCCGATAGTGCAGAGATACCGGGCGGGCTTTGCGAGATACTGACCGACAGGATCTGCGGAGAATTTCTTCTTGCGAAAAGAAGTTCCGCCGAGGGGCTCGGCGCGTCGGAAAATTCGGCGGCGGTGAAGCAGATCGTCGAGGGCGATGTGTCGGTCACCTACGCGGAGGGCACTTCTCCCGCGGAGAGGCTCGACAAGCTCGTCGAGCGGCTGCTGAACAGCGGGGAAAGAGAGCTTGTGAGGTTCAGAAGGATACGGTGGACAAAATGAGCGTTATTTCAAATAACATTCAAGCCGCCGCGGAAAGTCTCTATGACTGCACCTGTCGGGTCATAGTCAAAAGGAAGATAAAGGCGGCTGACGGCAGCGTTCGTTTTGACGATGAGATCTTGTACGGCGAGCTTCCGTGCAGGATATCCTATCAGGTCATCGGTGCGGCGAAGAAGAGCAGCAGACAGGAACAGCGGAATTCCATGCGAAAAAATGATATTCTGGCAGAAGAGATATCCGCTGTTGTAAGGCTGTTCTATTCGCCGTATGCCGATATCCCGCCCGGGGCGAGCGTTTGTGTCACAAAGGCGGGGCGCGAATATTTCTTCGTTTCGGCGGGCATCACGGCGGTCTTCCCCGGTCATAAAGAGACGGTTTTGACCGCGCGTGAGGAATTCGCGTGATCGGTCTCGGTGACAGACAGGGGGGAGAATATGATAACTGTAAAGAATGTGATGAGCGCGGTCTCGGCGGCGCTCTCGGGCGAGTTCGAGGGATATGAGGTGTTTCTCGACGACGTGAAGCAGGGGCTTTCTCCGCCCTGTTTTACCGTCGCGTGCGGCTCTTCGCTTGAGCAGGTGTTGGGCAAGAGGTATAGACGGGATTTTGATATCCGCATACACTTCTTTCCTGGCAGCGAGAACGAGCACACCGAGTGCGCGGACGCGGAAGAGCGGCTGTTCTCGGCGCTGCGGTATATCGAGGTGGACGGCGATCTTCTCCGCGGAGAGGATATGTCGAGAAATTACTCGGACGGCGTTTTGACGTTCAATGTGCGGTTCGGGACTTATGTGCTCGACTCCGAAAAAGCGGAGGCTATGGGCGATCTGAAAAGCCGCTTTGGCGGCGCATTAAAGGCGCACCGCGATAAGCATTACATTTAAGCGGCTTGTGCAATTCGCGAAAGCGGTCAACGGTGAAGTGAGCGAAGCGAACGAACCGTTGACCGGCTAGCCGAACGGAGCGGCGAAGCCGCGAAGTGAGGCGGTTCGCGAATTGCTTTAAAATCAAGGCAGAAAACAGTATTTTAAAATGTTTGCTTAATAAAGGGGGATAAACATAATGGCATTGGGCGGCGGAACCTTTTTGGTTCAAAATAAAATTCTTCCCGGCGCTTACATCAATTTCGTTTCGGCGGCGAACGCTTCCGCAACGCTCTCCGACAGAGGCGTGGCGGCTATAGGGTTCGCGGTCGGCTGGGGAAAGTCGGGTGAAATTCTGGAGATCTCTTCGGCTGATTTTCAGAAAAATTCCATGAGCATTTTCGGCTGTGCGTATACCGACGACAAGCTGAAAGATCTGCGCGAGGTGTTCCTTAACGCGACCACCGTGCTTGCGTATCGTCTCGACGACGGCGAGGCGGTGAGCGCTTCCTGCGCGCTGGGCACGGCTAAGTGCGCGGGCACAAAGGGCAATTCCCTGCGTATCTCCGTTAAAGCGAGCGAGGCGGAGACAGGCAAATTCGAGGTAACAACGCTTATGGGCAATTCAGCGGAGGATGCGCAGACTGTGGTTTCGGCGGCTGAGCTTGTCGATAATGATTACATCGCGTTCGACAAGAGCGGTTCGCTCTCGGCGGGCACCGTGCCTCTTACGGGCGGCGTTGACGGCGGTGTTACAGAGACCGCGCATCAGAAGTTCCTCGATAAGCTGGAGAACTACAGCTTTAACGCGGTGGGCTGCGTTTCCGATGACGACGCTGTAAAGCGCCTGTATGTGGCGTTCTGCAAGAGAATGAGAGACGAGGTCGGCAAGAAGTTCCAGTGCGTGGTACATAACTTCGCGGCGGACTATGAGGGCGTTATCAACGTCAAGAACACCGCTTCTGACAGCGACAACGCCGCGGCGCTTATCCCGTGGGTGACGGGCGTGGCAGCGGGTACGGCTGTGAACAAGTCCGCGCTGAATAAGCGCTATGACGGCGAGTATACGCCCGATACCGACTACAAGCAGAGCGATCTCGAGAAGGCTATCACGGCGGGAGAGTTCACGCTGCACAGAGTGGGCGCTGAGGTTCGCGTGCTCCAGGATATCAACTCGCTCGTTAGCGTGTCCGATACCAAGGGCGAGCTGTTCAAGGACAATCAGACTATTCGCGTTATCGATCAGATCGGCAATGACATCGCGGTGCTTTTCAGCACTAAGTATCTGGGTACCGTTCCTAACGATAAGGCGGGGCGCGTGTCGCTCTGGTCGGATATCGTAAAGCACCACAGGCAGCTTATGGATATCCGCGCTATAGAGGATTTCTCCGAGGACGATGTTATCGTAGAGCAGGGCGACAGCAAGAAGTCGGTGGTCGTGACCGACTATGTGACGGTAGTCAACGCCATGGCGAAGCTCTACATGACCGTTACCATCAACTGATGAAAGAGAGGGTGTGAAAAAATGGCTAATATTACTATGAACGCCAAGGATTCCATTTCCGCGAAGCTGGCGGAGTGCTTCGTCACCATTGACGGCAACCGCTACAACTTCATGCAGATGATAAATTTCGAGGCGAGCTTTGAGCGCGGCAAGACCAAGATACCCATTCTCGGACGCACCGCCGAGGGCAACAAGGCTACGGGCTGGCGCGGAAAATTCAAGGCTAAGTGCCACTACAACCAGTCCATATTCCGCGAGCTTATGCTGAAATATAAGAATTCGGGCGAGGATATCTACTTTGATATCCAGGTCACCAATGAAGATCCGACCAGCGCGGCGGGGAGGCAGACCATCGTTTACACGGGCTGCAATATCGACGGCGGTATACTCTCCAAGTTCGACGCGAAGGGAGACTATCTCGACGAGGATATCAACGGCACGTTTGAGGACTTCACCATGCCCGAGAAGTTTGAGCTGCTGGACGGTATGATGTGATAAACGTTGTTGAGAGGCATGAAATTTCAAAACGCAGCTCGCGGTGCGTTCCGCGCGGAGCGAAGCGAGCACGGAACG
>CAYPWI010000040.1:0-10145 GCA_964414395.1 uncultured Ruminococcus sp. | reverse complement strand
ATCGCGTATTTTTCGGTTCTCAAGCTCGATGGTACGCCCCGTCACCTTGTCGAGAAAATAACGGTCGTGCGAGATGACGATATACGCGCCGCGATAGTCCGCCAGAAAGCGCTCCAGCCATTCCACGGACTGAATGTCGAGGTGATTTGTCGGCTCGTCGAGCAGCAGCAGATCCGCGTCGGACAGCAGCAGCTTCGCCAATTGCAGCTTGCTTCGCTGACCGCCCGAAAGAGCGTTTACGTTCAGCGAAAAGTCGTCCTTCGAGAAGCCCAGACCCGTCAAAGCGGAAGCGGTGCGGCTCTTGTAGGTAAGCCCGCCCTCGCGCTCGAACTTCTCCTGCAAAAACGACTGTTTCGAGATGATCTCGTCGGAACAGTCGCCAAAGTCTATTTTATCGTGCAGCTCCATCAGTTCAAGCTCGAGTTCCTCAAGCTCGGAGAATATAGTCAGCGTCTCGTCGTAAAGCGTTCTTTCGGAACCGCGGCAGGCGAACTGCTCCATAAAGCCTATCCTGCACCCGCCCGCGATATGAACTCCGCCGCTGTCGGGAGTTATCTCCCCCGACAGCACGCGGAACAATGTTGTTTTACCGCAGCCGTTCACGCCGACGAACCCGATCTTCTCCCCCTCGCGCACCTCAAAGCTCACGCCCGAAAAGAGCGTTCTGTCCGCGAAGGAGACCGATATATCGTTTAAACCCAGCAGCATCACTTGTTAAGCTTCTCGGGAGCGTATTTGGTGTTTACAAGATAGTCGTTCTGAACGACATCATAGTTCTGGCACATAAGCTCCATAGTCGAATCGTATTCCTCGCCTCTAAGTTCATTGAGAACATCGTTCAGATGGTTCTCTCTCCACTCGGTAAAGCCGTCCATCGTGTTTCTGATGATGACGTACATCGCCGAATCGCCCTCATAAGCCGCCGCTTTTCCGTCCTTGGGCGCTTTCAGGATAAATTCGGTCAGTGTATCGCTGAGCGGGCTGTTATCATTCTCGATGATCTCGTCGTAATCCTCATCGGATTCGCCTCTCTCGGCAGTAGCCTCTTTAGCCGCCTTTTCCATATACTCTTCGAGAGTATATCCTTCCTGCTCCTCTTCCTCGTAATATTCCTCAGCTTCCTTGCGAGCCTTGTTCTGAGCGGTATAGAGGTCAAATTCATAAAGGATATCCACGAAATCCGCGCCCTCATTGTTGTAGCTGTCAACATAAGACTGCGCAATGTCCTTGATCTTCTGCTTTTCCTCATCAAAAACGAGCGGGTCGCCCTTGTAATCCGTGAAATTAACTGTGATCAGCTTATATGCCGAGAAATTATCCTCGATATACTTGTCGATCTCATCGTCGGGCACCGCCTTCTCGCCGCCCTCACCGTAATAGTGCAAAAACAGCTTCTCGTTGAGCGCGTTTGCGACCGATATCTCCTTAAGGGACTCGATGCCGATACCCTGGGATTCATAATACTCGCCCATGGTCTTATACCCGTACATCTGTTCTACCGTGAATGTGTAGCCGTAATAATTAACGGACGTCATATCCCAGTTGTCCTGAACGTTTTTGTAGATATCGGATCTCTCCTCGGGGGTGAGCTCGATGCCGAACTCCTCGCATTGGCGCCGGATACCCACAAAGCGCTTAAGACCCTTTATGGTGTCCTCCTTCACCCAATCGGAGACGCTCTTACCGTCAACCGAAAGCGTAAAGATATCGACATCGGACTCCGCACTGTTGGACGACGAAGAGCTGTCCGAGCTGCTCGAACCGTCGGAGGTATCGGAAGTATCCGAAGTGTCCGATGTATCCGAATTGGAATTGTTCAGTTCCGAGATCCTGTCACTGACGTTTTCCATTGAAGTCTGCTGGAAAGAGATATACACACCGTTTCTTATCTGAATACCATCAACGGTCATGATATACCCGTTATCCGAGCAGCCCGAAAGCGTCATAGCGACAGCCGCCGCTGACAATACAGCCATGATCCTCTTAAAAGTCGTTTTCATAATAATGTTCCTCCTGATCGATTATTCTACATTTGTATTGCTGTCCGGAAACGCCACTGCCGTCAGAACATTGCTCTTATCGCGGCGTGTTATCATAAAGATCATCGTTTTATCCGGCTCCGTATTTATTCCGAGATCCTCCGAAACAAGCGAGATCGACGGCGGAAGATATTCCACTGTCAAAGTATACACACCGCTGTTCTCGGTCATTTCGGAGATGCGCGGCGCGTAGGAAAGGTTCCTCAGATTTCTGCCGCACATATATACGTGACGGCTCTCGTCATAGACAAATCTCGCGTCGCCGTAGCCTACGGACTGATGCGTGACAGCCGCGGACGATCCGAAGAGCTCTTTGCAGGCGACTCCCACGTCATATTCGGGGATAAGGTAGTCTCCCGAATCCGATCTCGGGAAGTTATTGTAATCCTTGCCGAGAAGTATTCTCCATATGGAGCAGTTGACCTTCGCGGAATTGGAGATCTCGCCCTCACTGTTGAACGTGGAGATATCGTTCGCCACGGCGGGAAGAATGAACTGTGTGAATTCGTTCTTCAAGGACGTGTTGTCGACCAGACTGTGTATCCCCGTAACGGCAAGCCGTATGCAGGTTATAAGTCCTATTATCGCCAGGATCACCACAAGGACGGCAAATCCGAAGAAAAGCCTCTGCCGCTTTGGGCTTTCGGCGACCTTCACATCGTCCTCTTCCTCCTGACCGAGATCCGTCACATCGGTCTCCAGGTCTTCCGCCTCTTCGATCTCGCCGAAAAGCTCGTTGATTATCTCATCGGTGTGCTTTTCGCGGGACTCGGCTTCATTTTTCTTAGCCATATCGTTCACCCTCTGACCTGACCGTTTCCGTCGATCAGATATTTGTATGTTGTCATCTCCTTAAGCCCCATAGGACCGCGCGCGTGGAGCTTCTGCGTCGAGATGCCGATCTCCGCGCCCAGCCCGAACTCGAAGCCGTCCGTAAAGCGCGTCGAGGCGTTGACATAAACCGCCGCCGCGTCAACCTTCTCCTTGAACTTCTCGGCGTTCTCGGCGGAATTCGTGACGATGCACTCGCTGTGCCCCGTTCCGAACCTGTTGATGTGATCTATCGCCTCGTCGACCGACTTCACGACCTTAGAGGAAAGCTTCAGCGCGAGGAATTCCGTCGCGTAATCGCTGTCATCGGCTATCTTCTCGACCTTGATGTTCTCAGAGGTAGCTTCATCGCCGACGATCGCTACTTTCCCGTTCCACAGCTCGTCCAGCTTCTTGAAGAACGCGGGGGCTGCCTTCTCGTGAACGAGAATACTCTCAATTGCGTTGCAGACCGACGGGCGCTGTGTCTTGGCGTTGTTGACGATGTTCACCGCCATATCGAGGTCGGCGCTCTCGTCCACGAACACGTGACAGTTGCCCTCGCCCGTGTGGATAACGGGCACCGTGGCGTTCTCCACCACATTGCGGATAAGCCCGCCGCCCCCCCTGGGGATAAGCAGGTCGAGATACTTGTCCGCCTTCATCATGGCGTTGGCGGTGTCGCGCGAGGTATCTTCCACCAATTGGATACAATCGGCGGGAATTTTGAAGTCCGCGATAGTCCGCCGCATAAGATCGGCAAGGTACTTGTTCGAGTTGAACGCGTCCGAGCCGCCGCGCAGAATGACCGCGCTGCCCGCCATAAAGCAGAGCGCCGCCGCGTCCACCGTAACATTGGGGCGGCTCTCGTAGATAATGCCGATAACTCCCATGGGAACGCGCTTTTGCGTGACCGTAAGCCCGTTGGCGAGCGTTTTTTGAGAAATGATCTCACCCACCGGGTCGGGAAGCCCGCACACCTGCATAACGCCCTCAGCAATACCCGCCACCCGCTTCTCGTCAAGCGTCAGGCGGTCTATCATCGCCTCGGACATTCCGTTTTTGCGTCCGTTTTCGATATCGAGCTTATTCGCCTCGATAAGCGGCTTGGGGTCTTCGTTCAGCCGCCGCGCGATCTCGCCCAGAGCGAGCCGTTTGGTCTCGGTATCGCAGGACGCGAGAAACGGCGCAGCCGCCTTTGCCTTTTTTCCAAGCTCATCAATATAACTCATAGCTATTCTCCATGATCTGTTTGGCACATTTCACTTATGCGCCTTAAAATATGTACACCGCGCGTCGCCGCTCTCAAACAGCTTATACAGCAGCGTGGGATCCTTATTGCCTATTATCACGGTGTCTATCCCCGCTTCCGCGGCGATCTTCGCCGCCTCTATCTTCGAGAGCATACCGCCCGTGCCGACGGCACTGCCGCTGCCCTGAGCGAAGCCGATTATCTCGGAGGTGATGTCATTCACCTCGGGAATGAAATGCGAATTCGGATCCTTGGGATCTCCGTCATACAGCCCGTCCACATCGGTCAGCAGCACCAGAAGATCGGCGCTGCACAGCTCGGCGACTACCGCGGAAAGCGTGTCGTTCTCGTCGAAGTCGAGATGTTCTATAGACACGACGTCGTTGGCGTTTATTATAGGAACGACCGACAGCTCAAACAGGCGGTTAAAGGTGTTGATAACGTTCGTGCGGCGGGTCGGGTTGCTGATAACATCACGCGTCAGCAGCAGCTGAGCGACAGTATGGTTAAAATTACCAAAAGTATCGCTGTAGAACTTCATAAGCTCCGTCTGACCTATAGCGGCGCAAGCCTGCTTAGACGGGGTATCCTTGGGTTTGGTGAGAAATCCGCCCTTCGCCGCGCCCACGCACTGCGCGCCCGAGCTTACGAACACTATCTCCTTGCCGGAATTCTTGAGGTCGGCGAGGACTTCAACAAGCGCGCGGCTCTTTCTTATATTAAGGCTGCCCGTCTCGGGATAAGCCAGCGAACTGCTGCCTACCTTGATGACAACGCGTTTTCTGTCTGCAAAACAAGCCATTTATGTACCTTTCTTGATCTAAATCGCTCGGCGCTCCGCAAAACTTCGTTTTGAAGAGCCTCGCTTATTTTATTAAATAACACTACAGAATATATTATAACAAATCCGTTTCAAAATTTCAACACCAAAAATAAAAATATCACATATTTTTTATCAGAAAGTCATAAATGAAAAATCATTTTCAAAAAATTTATGAAATTTATATAAAATCCTATTGACTTTTTTATCTAAAATATGTTATACTTTAAGCAAGAGGGCGGACAGTACAAAATACTTTTTTGTGGTGTCGCCTATTTTTATCGGGAGCGGGATCAAAATGGACAGTTATTCGGAACAGCTCATAGCCAAGGCGCGCACCTCGGGCGACACCGCAAAGATGGTTCTGTCGCTTGTCGGCTCGGCGCTGGTGGCGGGGCTATGCGTATTTTTTATGCTGGTAACGGGCGCGGTCGCGCTTATTCTTCTGGCGATAGTCGCCATAGCAGTCGGAGTCTGGATCGCGGGAAATATCGGCATCGAATACGAATATATCGTCACCAACGACGAGATGGACATCGATAAGATAATCGGCAAGCGCAAACGCAAGCGCATGATCACCGTCGATATCAAGAAGACCACTGTCTTTGAGGCGCTGCCGTATGAAAACGATCATTTTGACGTTATCGTGAAGGCTTCGAGCGGACTGAAAAAGGACGCTTATTGTATGTTTGTGGAACACAGCGATTACGGCAATGTCAAGATAGTATTCAACCCCAACAAGAAAACCAGAGACGCTATCGCGCAAGCGCTTCCGAGACAGTTGCGCGAAAAGGTGGTAAAGAAAGATGCCGAATAGTGTTTTTGTGCGGACGGGAACCGCCATAATCGAGATCTCCCGAATTAAGAAAAGCTGCAAAAACAAGAAATTTCTCTCCGATTATTTTTCGGCGGATGAAATAAGATTTTTTGTTTCTCACAAGCTTTCCCCATCGCTGATCGCAGAGAATTACTGCGTGAAGATCGCCTTGGCTAAGGCTATAGGCACGGGTATGCGCGTCATCAGGGCGCACGACGTGACTATCCTGCGAGACAGGCTCAACGCGCCGTTTATTATCACGGACGGCTACGCAAAGATGCTCGAGCAGCGCGAGAGCTACGAGTTCAACGTAAGCGTGGCGCACTGCAAGAAATACGCTACGGCAAGCGTTATCGTGACAAAGATATCAAAATAATGATACCTATCAAAAATCATGGTGTCAGGCAAAAACGCTTGACACCATTTTATTTGAATTTATCGTTGGGAGGAACACCGAGTGAATTCTTTTGAGGAGAAATACAAAGCTTTCCTTTCGGAGTTTGGCAAAGCGCGAAAAATGGTGCTTTCAACGTCAAAAGACAATGTGGTATCTTCCCGAATGATGAGCGTTGTTCTTATGGACGGAAGATTTTACTTTCAAACAGATGTTACCTCTAAAAAATATTCTCAGCTTATGAGCAATAAGAACGCCGCATTATGTGCGGATAATATACAAATCGAGGGTATATGTGAAGAAAACGGTCATCCGCGTGACAACGCATCCTTTTGCAGCCTGTTTCAAGAATGTTACAAGGGTTCGTTTGAGGCGTACACAATGTTGAAAAACGAACGGCTGTTTGCCGTGGTTCCAAAATATATAGAACGTTGGGTCTACAAGGATAACGTTCCATACATAGAATTATTTGATATCAAGGCTCAAAGCTATAAAATAAGCAGATATAACGGTATATAAAAGTTATGCCGCGCAGGAGGTGGACCGCCATGAAAAGAATAGTTGTCGCCATGGCGGCTCACGTCGACGCGGGCAAGACCACGCTCACCGAAGAGCTGCTCTACACCGCGGGCGCTATACGAAAGCGCGGCAGAGTGGACAACTGCGACGCGTTTCTCGATAACGACCCCATAGAGCGCAAGCGCGGCATCACCATATTCTCAAAACAGGCGATCTTAAAGACCGAGAACGCCGAGTTCACGCTGCTTGATACCCCGGGGCACGTCGATTTCTCCGCCGAGGCGGAACGCGCGCTGTCCGTTCCCGACTGCGCCGTGCTGGTAATAAGCGGCACGGACGGTATACAGAGCCACACGCGCACGCTCTGGGAGCTGCTCAGGAGATTTGAGATCCCCGTGTTCATATTCGTGAACAAAATGGATATTTCTCACAGATCAAGAGACGAGATCATATCCGAGCTTCATGAGCTAAGTCCCTCCGTTCTCGCGCTTGATGAAAGCTTCGAGGAAAACTCCGCCGAGTATGACGAGGACTGTATGAATTCCCTGCTCGAAAGCGCTGAGGTCTCCACAGAGCTCGCCGCGAAAGCGATCGGACAACGGCGTATCTTCCCCGTGCTGTTCGGCTCGGCTTTACGTTCGGACGGCGCGGACAGGCTTCTTGACGCGCTCGAACGCTATACTCTCCCCCGCGAAAGGTGCGAAAAATTCGCCGCCGTCGCCTACAAGATCACCACCGACGAAAACGGTGTAAGGCTCACCCATCTTAAAATAAACGGCGGAGAGCTGAAAAACCGCTCTGTTATCGACAATTCCGACGAGAAGATCACCCAGATACGCATATACAACGGCACGAAATACACCGCTGCCGATACCGCGTTTGAAGGACAGCTCTGCGCGGTCGCGGGGCTTACGAAAACCCATGCGGGGCAGACCTTCGGAGCGCAGCCGCCCGAAGCATCGCCGTTTATTGAGAGCTATCTCAACTATAAGGTCGACTTGCCCGAGGGCACAGACGTTTTCCAAACATTCATCAAGCTGAAACGCCTCGAGGAGGAAGACCCGCAGCTCAAGTTCTCGTGGAACGAGCAGCTCAAGGAAATTCACATTTCGGTAATGGGTGAAATTCAGCTTGAGGTGCTTCAAAACCTCATTGAAAAGCGCTTTGACGAAAAAGTAACGTTCAGCGAGGGAAGCATCGCCTACCGAGAGACCATTGAGGAAAAGGTCGTCGGCATGGGGCACTTCGAGCCGCTGCGTCACTACGCCGAAGTTCATCTGCTGATAGAACCGCAGCCGCCCGGGAGCGGCGTTACCTACGCGGTCGACAGCAACAGCTGCGCTTACCTTGACGAGAACTGGCAAAGGCTCATCATATCGAATTTGCGCGAGCGCCGTCATATCGGCGTGCTGACGGGTTCTCCGATAACCGACGTGAAGATAACCCTTATCGCGGGACGCGCACATCAGAAGCACACCGAGGGCGGGGATTTCCGTCAGGCGGCTTGGAGAGCTGTTCGGCAGGGATTGAGAAGCGCGAAATCCGTTCTTCTCGAACCGTACTGCGAGTTCAGGCTCTCTGTGCCGACAAGCAGCGTCGGACGCGCTATGACCGATCTTCAACAGATGGGAGCCAAATTTTCCCAGACGGATCAAACCGACGGCGAATTCTCCGTCCTTGAGGGCAGCTGCCCCGTCTCGGAGATGCGCGGATATTCCCGCGAGGTGATAGGCTACACCCACGGCACGGGGACGCTCTCCACAACGCCAAAGGGCTACTTCCCCTGTCATAATTCCGATGAAGTCATAGAACGCATAGGCTACCGCTTTGAAAACGATGTGGAGAACACCGCCGACAGCGTGTTCTGCTCCCACGGCGCGGGGTATCTCGTCAAGTGGGACGAAGCCCCCGCCAAAATGCACGTCAAGACCGAGACCGCTCCGCGCGAGCACGTCAGCGAAGCCGAGATCTCCACCTACAAACAGCGCATAGCCACCGACAAGGAGCTCATGGAGATCTTCGAGCGCACCTACGGCAAGATCAAGCGCCCCGAGCGCGCCTCCATGCGCCGCGACGCGAAGTTTGAGAAGATACCCAAGCTTCCCCCGCCCAAAAAGGGTCCCGAATATCTGCTGGTCGACGGCTACAACATCATCTTCTCCTGGGAGGAGCTTTCGGCGCTGGCAAAGACGGATCTCGACTCGGCAAGGGCGTGGCTCATCAACATTATGTGCAATTATCAGGGCTTCAAGAACTGCAATCTGATCCTAGTCTTCGACGCGTATAAGGTCAAGAGCGACCGCGAGGTGGAAAAATACGGAAACGTCATCGTCATCTACACAAAGGAAGCCGAGACCGCCGATATGTTCATCGAAAAAGCGGCGATGAAATTAAGCTCCGAGAGCCGCGTGCGCGTCGCGACCTCCGACGGCACGGAACAGCTGATAATCTTCGGCGCGGGCGCGGTGCGCGTCTCCGCGCGGGAATTCAAAATGGAAGTCGATGAGGTGGAGCAGTCTATTCGGAAAATTCTGGAAGATCTTCACTGAGAATGGTGACATTATGGAGATAAAACCGATCGCGTTCATAGAGAACGACTATAAGGAAAAGTTCGGCATACCGCGGCAGAGCGGGCTTGTGAGCCTTATGTCGAAGATCGTCCTTCTTCCCGAATACTCCGACCCGAACGCTCTGCGCGGACTCGAGGAATTTTCTCACATCTGGCTTATCTGGGAATTTTCCGGAATTGAGGATCACAGGTTCTATCCGACTGTGCGCCCGCCGAGATTGGGCGGCAATGTGCGCAAGGGAGTTTTTTCATCACGCAGTCCTTTCAGACCCAATCCATTGGGTTTAAGCGTTGTAAAGCTCGAGAAGATAGAAAGCGGCTGTATTACGGTCAGCGGCGCTGATCTGATGAACGGCACGCCGATCTATGATATAAAGCCGTATCTTCCCTATATTGAGAGCATACCCGACGCGTCAAACGGCTGGGCGCTCTCCACAAAAGACAGTTCTTTGACGGTGGACTTTCCCGAACAGCTGCTCGGCATTATTCCGAAGAGCAGCCACGGCGGTCTGCTGGAGACACTCACCCAAGACCCCCGCCCGCAGTATCAGGACGACCCGCAGAGGGTGTATACCATGTCATTCGGGGAATTTCAAGTGAGCTTTCGCGTGGACGGCGAAAAACTGATCGTAACAGCGGTAAAGTGAGAAATATAATACTATAGTATATTATTTAACGCAGGTCTATTTTGATGATCGACTATAGTTTATTATAAATCGGCTCGTTCCGTAAACAAAAATCCCCTCGAAAATCGAGGGGATCGTTCATTTAACAGCCATTTATCAGTTCTTTACGTGATACTTATCGTAGTTCACAAGTTCGTCGAGAAGCTGCGGGACCTTTGTCGGCGCTTCCTCATCGGAGAACTGGCAGGTGCCCACCGCCATATGTCCGCCGCCGCCGTATTTCAGCATCGTCGAGCCGA
>CAYPWI010000039.1:0-10203 GCA_964414395.1 uncultured Ruminococcus sp. | reverse complement strand
TGATCTGGATAATATCCTTGAAATATCCGAGTGCGGGGAGCTTTCATTCACACCACCGAATGTTACGGAAATGGGGTTCACTTCGCCGCCCGTGATAGCGGTTGCCGAGGACGCGGCGTTCTGCTTTCAATACGCGGAGAACCTCGATCTTTTGAAAAAACTCGGCTGCGAGATCGTTCGTTTCTCGCCTGTTGAGGACAGCGAAATTCCCGAATGTGACGGGCTTATTCTCTGCGGGGGATATCCCGAATTGTACGCCGAAAGGCTTTCTAAAAACGCGGAGATGCTGCGCTCCGTAAGAGAGGTTATCGAGCGCAAAACGCCTTATATCGCGGAGTGCGGCGGGTTTATGTATCTGCATGAAAAGTTCCCCGACAATAACGGGAATTTGTATAACGGTGTTGGGGTCGTTCGCGGCGCGGTGTTCAAAACCGAAAAACTGCAAAGGTTCGGCTACGCGGAACTGATCGCGGAACATAATAACTTGCTTTGCGTAATGGGTGAGAAATTCCGCGTTCACGAATTCCACTATTTTGACAGCGAAAACAGCGGCACGGATTTTTCCGCCAAAAAAGCGGACGGCAGAGAGTGGAAATGCGCACATTCCTCGGAGAATTTTTACATGGGATTTCCGCATTTGTATTTCTATTCAAATATCGAAACAGCGCGGCGGTTCGCGCGGAAAGCCGCCGAATTCGGAGGTAAGCAATGAACAGAATTTCCTCAATAAAAAAAGCGGACGAAGCGGGAAGATCGGCGGCGCATGAGCGCTGGAGCGCTGTGGCGAAGCCTCTCGGAAGCCTCGGACTTCTGGAAGAGGATATAGAGCGCCTTGCAGCCGTTCAGGGAACGCCGGACGTTGACATATCCCGTCGCGCCGCCGTTGTGATGTGCGCGGATAACGGCGTGGTCGCCGAGGGGGTAACGCAGTCCGACAGTGAGATAACCGCCGTCTGCGCCAAGTCCATAGCCGAGGGCGAAAGCAACATCAACATAATAGCGAAGCGGTTCGGCGCGGACGTATTCGCCTATGATGTGGGAATAGCCCGCGATGTTGACAGTGCTCCGCTGATACGCCGCAAGACCGCTTACGGCACGGGGAACATAGTCCGTGAGCCCGCCATGACGGAAGAGCGGGCGACTTTCGCGATAGTAACGGGAATGGACGCGGTGAAAGAGCTCTCCGAGCGAGGCTATAAGATCATCATTACCGGGGAGATGGGGATAGGCAACACCACCACCGCGGCGGCAGTCTCGGCGGCTGTGCTGGGATTGTCTCCGAGGGAAGTCACGGGGCGCGGCGCGGGGCTTGACAGCGCGGGTCTCGCGCGGAAGATCTCCGCTGTCGAAAGGGCGCTCGCGCTTCACAAGCCTGATCCCCAAAAGCCAATAGAGCTTATATCGAAGATAGGCGGCTTCGATATCGCCGCCATGACGGGGCTGTTCTTAGGCGGGGCTGTTTATCATGTTCCCGTAATAATAGACGGCGTGATCTCCGCGGCTGCGGCGGCGCTGGCTGTTCTCATAAACGAAAACGCGCGGGACTATATGTTCGCGTCTCACACGTCGGAAGAACCCGCCGCCCGCGGGCTTCTGGAGTTCATCGGCATAAAAGCGCCGATAAACGCGGGGCTGCGTCTGGGCGAGGGCACGGGCGCTGCGCTGCTTCTGCCGCTGCTGGACGCGGCGCTCAGCGTGTACAACAGCTCCCACAGCTTTGAAAGTCTGGATATGGAAAGGTATGTTGAACTTAAATGATGATACTCGTGACGGGCGGCTCCAAATGCGGAAAGTCGGGGTATGCAGAAAGCCTTTTCGCCGACTTTCGCGGTGAGAAAATTTACCTTGCGACTATGCGCCCGTATGGTGAGGAAGCGCGGGTGATGATCGAGCGTCACAGAAAAATGCGCTCGGGGAAAGGCTTCTCGACCGTGGAGCGGTATTTTGATATCGGCGGCGCGGATATTCCCGAAGGCTCGGGAGTGCTTCTCGAGGATATGGGAAATCTTCTCGCCAACGAGATGTTCTCCGAAAACAGCGTAACAGAGCCTGTTGATAGAATTCTTGACGGCATAGAGCGGCTTCGGCAAAAAACCGCATTGTTGGTGATCGTCTCCAATAACGTGAGCGCGGACGGTATGGAATACCCTCGCGAGACCGCATTGTATATAGAATATTTGTCACGGATAAATAACGCGCTCGCTTCAAAAGCAGACAGCGTTGTTGAATGTGTGTACGGTATCCCTATCATGAGAAAGGAGAGCGCATGACTTTTTTAAGATCATTGGCGACGGCGTTTTTGATGTACTCGAAAATCCCGATGCCGCGCGTGGAATGGCGCGATGAAAACCGCCGCTACGCTTTATGCTGCTTTCCGCTTATCGGTGTTGTGGTGGGCGGCTTGTTTCTGCTCTGGCGGCAGCTCTGCCGTTTGTGGGGGATAGGGAATTTTCTTAATGCGGCGGTTTGCACGGTGATCCCGATATTGATAACGGGCGGGATACACCTTGACGGCTTTTGCGACGTATCGGACGCGGCTTCCTCATACGCCGAACGCCGGAAAAAGCTCGAAATTCTGAGCGATCCGCATATAGGCGCGTTCGCCGCTATAAAGCTTGGAGCGTATCTGCTGATACAGACCGCGCTGTTCTCCGAGATGACTTTGTTCCGCGCGGAGTGCGTCACGGCGATCGGGTTTGTTATCTCAAGGGCGCTCAGCGGTATGGCGGCGGTGCTGTTCAAGAACGCCAAGGGCAGCGGTTCTTTATGGGCGTTCTCGGAGCCCGCTCACAAGTCCGTGACCGTCACGGTGTTGAGCATAATTATCGCGCTCGGCGCGGGCGGTATGATCGTGATAAGTCCGCTGTGCGGCTGTGCGGCGGTCATAGCCTGTGCCTGTGCGTTCGCGGCTTACGCGATCTATGCGCATAAGGTGTTCGGCGGCATTACGGGCGATACCGCGGGGTGGTTCCTGCAGGTCTGCGAGCTTTCAATTCTCGCGGCGGTCGTGATCGGGGAGAAGCTCGGGGGTGTTCTTCTATGGTCATGATAACGGGCGGCGTGTTTCAAGGGAAAAGAACGCTTGCCAAGCGGCTCTATGGGCTTGCAGACAGTGATATAAAAAGCGGCGCGGAATGTGCGTTTGAAGAGGTTTTCTATGCCGCTGCGATAAGTGAATATCATGAGCTTGTGCGGCGGCTTATCAAGGAAAATGTCAACGTTTCGGAATTCACCGAGCGGCTGTGCAGGGAAAATCCCCATGCCGTGATAATAATGAATGAGGTAGGCTGCGGTATTATCCCGCTTGAAAAAAGCGAGCGTCTTTATCGGGAAGAAGTCGGGCGCGCGGGGTGTGTTATCGCATCGCATAGTGAGACAGTCTTGCGCGTTTTCTGCGGAATTCCCGAGGTCATCAAGGGGGAACTGACGTGAGGATAGTTTTTATCCGTCATGGAAAGACGGCGGGCAACATCGAAAAACGCTATATCGGCAGAACCGACGAGCCGCTTTGCGCGGAGGGAATATCGGAGCTTAAAGCGCGTAAATATCCCGATTGCGAACGCGTGATCACCAGCCCCATGAAGCGCTGTATCGAGACCGCGAAGCTTATCTATCCGAACAGAGAAATGATCATTTGCGATGACTTGCGCGAATGTGATTTCGGAGACTTTGAGGGGAAGAATTATCTCGAACTTTCAAATAATTCCGATTATCAAAGGTGGATAGACAGCGGCGGTACATTGCCGTTCCCAAACGGCGAAAGCCCCGAGGGATTCAAGGCGCGGTGCGTTCGCGGCTTTCTTGAAATGATCGGACAGTGTGACGGCAAAACGGCTGCTTTCGTAGTTCACGGCGGCACTATAATGGCTATATTCGAGCGGTTTGGATTTCCAAAGCGCGGTTATTACGACTATCAAGCGGAAAACGGCAGCGGTTATATCGCCGAATTTGACGGTGTTTATCTTAAAATAACGGAGAAATTATGAACGCATTATTCATGGCTTTGCCTTTGCTCTGCGGCTTCGCGCTGGACGCGCTTATAGGCGACCCATACTTTATGCCGCACCCTATCCGCGCGGTGGGGAGGCTGATCTCGGGTCTGGAGAAGCTTGCTCGCAAGGGCGGAAATCTACGCACGAACGGCGTACTTCTGGCGCTTTGTGTTATTCTGATAACGGTGCTGACGGCGGGGGCTTTATTGTCTGTCGGCTATATTTTGAACTTCTGGGTGTGGTTCGCGCTGGAGAGCATTTTGTCTTGTTATCTTATAGCGGCGCGGTGCCTGTGTTCCGAAAGCACTAAGGTAAGGCGGGAGCTGGAAAAAGGCGATATCGAAGGCGCTCGAAAAGCCGTCTCCATGATCGTGGGGCGCGATACCGCCGTTCTCGATGAACAAGGGATCGCAAGAGCGGCTGTGGAGACCGTTGCCGAGAACACCTCCGACGGCGTGACCGCGCCTATTATGTACATCGGGCTGTTCGGCGCGGTCGGCGGATTTTTCTACAAAGCCGTAAACACCATGGATTCCATGATAGGCTACACCAACGAGCGTTACCGCGATCTGGGGCGGTTCGCGGCGAAGCTCGATGATGTTCTGAACTTTATCCCATCAAGGCTGACGGCGCTTATTATGATCTTTTCGGCGTTTATTTTGGGTTATGACGGGCGCGGCGCTTATCGTATCTGGCGGCGCGACCGCCTAAAGCACGCAAGCCCCAATTCCGCGCAGACGGAATCGGTATGCGCGGGGGCGCTGGGTCTGCGGCTCGCGGGCGACGCTTACTATTTCGGGGAGCTTCACAAAAAGGAGTATATCGGCGACCCCGTCCGCGAGATCGAGCCTGCCGACATCAAGCGGGCTAATCGGCTGATGTATCTCACCTCGATCTTGACGGCGCTCATCTTCTTCGGAATACGATTTTTTATTATGGCGGTGATCTTCTATGCGTTCGGATAATATTCCCGAGCACGGCGGCGCGGTTTTAAATTCCGCAAATGGGGACATTCTAGATCTCTCGGCGAATTTAAATCCCTTGGGTATTCCCGAAAATGTGCGAACGGCGCTTAGTTCGTCTGTCGGAGATTGGGAACGTTACCCCGACCACGACTGTGCGGAGCTTTGCGAAAAGCTTGCCGAGCGGCTGGGCGTGAGTTCAAGTCAAATAGTCTGCGGCAATGGCGCGGCTGACCTTATCTACAGAATAATAAGCGCTTATCGCCCTAAAAGGGCGCTTATTGCCGTTCCCTGCTTTTCGGAATACGAAAAAGCGCTTCGGGAATACGGCGCGGAAATTCTTGAATATCCGCTCTCCGAGAACAGCGGTTTCGCTATAGAGGATAATTTTCCGAATGTTATCGGGGAAAGGCTCTCCGGCGGCGATATGCTTATACTCGCGTCCCCCAACAACCCGACGGGACGCGTTATCCCGAGAGATATTCTTCAAAATATCTGCGCGGAATGTGCGAAGCGCGGCGTTTTATTTTTATGTGATGAATGTTTCATGGGATTTACCGAGAACGCGGCAAGTTCTCTGGAATTTATGAACTCGTGTGTTATAAAGCTCTCAGCGTTTACCAAAACTTTTGCTCTGGCGGGTGTGCGCTTGGGCTATGCTGTTTTCGGCGGCGCGGGGATCGCCGAGACGGCGAAGCGCCGCGGGCAGTACTGGAGCGTTTCCGCGCCCGCGCAGACCGCGGGGATCGCAGCGCTGGAAGCCTGTGAGGAATACTTGGAAAAAACGCGGCATTTGATCTCGGAACAGCGCAAATTCCTTACAAATGAGCTTTCGGGCTTGGGTATCAAAGTATTCCCGTCGGACGCGAATTTTCTGTTACTCAAAACCGAAATACCGCTTTATGACGAGCTTTATAAGCGTGGGATAATCATTCGCCGCTGCGGAAATTTCGGTTGGCTTGATGATAGGTTCTACAGAATTGCCGTCCGCACAGAAGAGGAGAACGCGCGGCTTCTCGCCGCGGTCAAGGAGATAATAAATGGCTAAAACTATTATGCTGCAAGGCACTATGTCGAACGTCGGGAAGAGCCTGCTTACCGCCGCGCTTTGCCGCGTTTTCACCAGGGACGGCTATCGCTGCTCGCCTTTCAAGTCGCAGAACATGGCGCTGAATTCCTTTATCACGACCGAGGGTCTGGAGATGGGACGCGCCCAGGCGATGCAGGCGCAGGCGGCGGACATAGAGCCGTCCGTGCTGATGAATCCCATTCTGCTGAAACCCACCAGCGATATCGGTTCTCAGGTGATCGTAAACGGCGAGGTGGTCGGGAATATGACCGCCTCGGAATATTTCCGCCGCAAGAGGGAATTCTTTCCGGCGGTGATGAAGGCGTTCAACGCGCTTTACGAGAAGAACGATATAATAGTCATCGAGGGCGCGGGCAGCCCCGCGGAGCTGAATTTAAAGTCCGATGATATCGTCAATATGGGGCTTGCGAGGACTTTGAATTCTCCCGTGCTGCTGATCGGCGACATCGACAGGGGCGGGGTGTTCGCGCAGCTTATAGGCACGCTGGAGCTTCTCGAACCCGAGGAACGCGCTCTTGTAAAGGGCGTTATCGTCAACAAGTTCCGCGGCGACAGGGCGGTATTCGCGGACGGCGTGAAAATTCTCGAAGAACGCGGAAAGTGTCCCGTACTCGGCGTAATGCCGTATATTCACTGCGATATCGAGGACGAGGACAGCCTCTCCGAAAAGCTGCAAAACCGCGCTGTGAGGGGAATTATCGACATCGCCGTGATACGTCTGCCGCGGATATCCAACTTCACCGACCTTGACGCGTTCGAGCGGTTCGGGCAGGTCTCCGTTCGGTATGTGCAGAGCCCCGAGGAGCTGGAAGAGCCCGATATGATAGTCATTCCCGGAACGAAAAGCACTATCTCGGATATGAAATTCCTCCGCGAGAGCGGTCTGGAAGCGGCTATACTGAAACGCGCTTCCCGCGATGTGCCGATCTTCGGCATTTGCGGCGGGTATCAGATGTTGGGGGAAGTTATCAGCGACCCCGAGAATTCCGAGGGCGGCGGCAGTATACGCGGCATGGGACTTCTTAAGGTGAAGACGGTGTTTTCGAGCGAGAAGACGCGTTCTCAAACGAGCGGAACATTTTCTGACATAACGGGCGTGTTCTCCGCGCTGTCGGGGCTGCCGTTTTCCGGTTATGAGATCCACATGGGCGTGACGAATTCCTCCGAACAGAGCCTGTTGTCATGCGGCGGGGCGATATCCGAAAACGGGGGGAATGTCTGCGGCTGCTATATCCACGGGATATTCGATAATGACGAGGTGAGCGCGGCGATAGTCAAAACGCTCTGCAAGCGGCGCGGGGTGGAATTCTCCGAGGCGGCGGAGAGCCGTGAAGAATACAAGCGCCGACAGTTCAATATATTAGCTGACGCGGCGAGGGAAAATCTGGATATCGATCAAATATACAAAATACTTGGGATAAAATAAGCGCTTGCTTTGCGGTCTTGCGTGGCGGGCGGAATATTCGGCATCATAGCTCACGCGCCGTTTTCCGGTGTGTGAGCCGTTTTTATTTCGAGACCGAAAAAATATTGTCGCATTTTGTCACTTTTTTTCATAACCTATTGACTTTTTGTGAAAAATGTGTTATAATGAAGTGATAGGTAATTTCACCTTTGCTATTTTTAGGAGGCTAATTATGATTTGTCCTAAGTGTGGGGCGCAGTGCCCCGATGGTGTCAAGTTTTGTCCGCAGTGCGGAAACGGTCTTTCCGGCGTTGATCTCAGCAAACCGACCGCGGCGGTCGAGCCGATGATGTCGGATCCGATGCCGTCGCCGCTTTCTCAGCCCGTATCATCTCAGATCCCTCAGCCCGTTGATTCTACTATTCCCCAGCCCGTTTCTTCGTCCGTTCCTCAGCCGTCGGCGTTCGGAACTCAAAATCAGGCAGGGCAGTCCTCATTTGCGGGACAGATGGGTCAGCCCACATTCGGCGGTCAGCCGAGCCAACCTTCTTTCGGAGGTCAGCAGGCGCAGCCGATGCAGTCTCCTTTCGGAGCGCAGCCGGACGGGGGTTCATACATACCGCCGCAGACCTACGCGCCTGTTGTTCCTGTAAAGAGATCGAAAGCTCCGATCATAATCGGTGTGTGCGTGGCTGTTATAGCGGTCTTCCTTATTCTGTTGTTTACGGTAATTCTCCCGAATGTCGGAGGCGGTTTGGAACACAAGTGGACCGCGTCGGAGAACGGTGTTACAATGACCTTTGATTTCAAGAACAATACGATAAGCTCCAACGGTGTTTCTCTGCCTATTGAATGGAAGGATGAAGGCGGCGGACGTCTTTCGGTCACTATGACTATCTTGGGAATCAGTTCCGACCCCGAGTATTTCACATATGAGCTTAATGGCAATAAGCTGATACTGACCGATGAAGACGGAGACCCCGTAGAATTTACAAGAGACGATTGACGCTTACCATTTATAAAAACTTTCTCCCCGAGGCAGCTCGGGGAGATTTTGTTTTTCGGGAACGGGTCGTCAAAGGTCTTTGCCAAGCTCATAGCGCACTATCTCGCTTGTCCTGCCTCTTCCGAAGACAGGGTCTTTAAAGGTGATCTTAGCCTCGCACACCTTGTCCTTGTTCAGTTCCGATCTTAGTTCTCCTTCAAATTGGAAATGAAAGAAGTAAAAGTCGTCAAAGCAAACGTATTTTCCGTTGTGCAAAGAGGCTCCTGACCGATAGTAGTCTTCATTCTGTTCCCCCGCGTAAAGAACGGGGATAGAGTGTTCTGCGCTGTTCGGATAGAATGAGTAACAATAGTCATGACCGCCGTAGATACCGCTGCCGTTGTAGTAATCGAATACGCCTTCATAGGTGATTTCGCCCGAGAGCCTGATGTGATCCGTAAAAAGCGCGGGCTTTCCGTCATCGGGGTTTATTTCAATTTTCGTGTGCGCTTCCGACACTACAGAGCCGTCTTTCAGAACGTCTCCGGGCTTTACCTTGAACCACTGCGGGGAGTCTGTCTTCCAAATCGGCGGTTCGTGATCCATTACCTCAAGTATCGGCTCGGCGTAGCGGATAAACGCGAAGTCAAAATACAGTCCCTCCATGTCGTTCCAGCCCGCTATGTCGGCTTTGGTGACTGTGGAGCCGTCCAAGAGTGTTATCGACAGATCGTCGGGTATCGTGTTCATAGCCTCGTCGCGCTTTTCCTTAAGGAATTGCTCGTATTCAGCCTGTTCTTCGGGAGTGAGACTTTGGACAGTGCTATTGCTGTTTTCGTTTTCGGGTCGGTCGCACGCGGTCAGCGATAAGGTCAGCGCGGCGGTAAGAATGATCGTTAAAAGCTTTTTCATTATAAACGCTCCTTTGTCGGTAATTAGAAAATAGATAGTGAGAAATGGGATTAGTCTTGATGTACAACTGTACTATCTCAACTAGTACAATTATACCACAATGCTTTATGTTTGTCAAGAGGTTTAACAAAATTTTAAGTATTTCGTTATATTTGACCGGATATCCGAGGAGTGTCAAAAACGGGCGAACGGTGTTCAAACGGATGAAAGAGATGACCGAAGCCGGCTCGGAAAAAACTTTCTCCCCGAGGCAGCTCGGGGAGATTTTGTTATTAACTTAGTTCATTTTGGCGGAACAGGTCTGATTATATCGACCTTAACGCCCATTTCCCGGCACTTGTCGATGACGAATTTAGTTCCGTGCGATCTGCCATCCCAGAACGCCAGAACGATATCCGAGTTCTTGATGATAGTAATATTGCGCACGAGCGGCGCGGTTCGTCCGTATTTGCCATACTCGGGCAGAAATTCCGTGAGCTTTATCCCGTGCGAAAGCGCGTATTCCTTCGCGCATTGATCAATGCCTTTTGCCCCACCCGAGATTATCTCATTGGTCTCGGCGGGGAGATATTCTTCCAAATTATTGATCGTAAGCCCTCTTGAACCGATCACTGCTACCTTCATCGTTCTGCCCCCTTAAAAAATATATGTAAAATTATGTCAAACGGCAATGACTTTTAAGATCGTCTTCAAGTAAAATTTCTCCGTTAGCACTTTCAAATTCTTGTACTCGCTTTTTTAACATCTGCTCTATTTCCTTATTGGCGGAGCGTCCTTCAAAGTCTGATACATATCGAAATTTAGCAAACAAACGCCTGTCAATTCTTAATGTATATCGAAGCAATTTTTTCTCCACT
>CAYPWI010000038.1:0-10286 GCA_964414395.1 uncultured Ruminococcus sp. | reverse complement strand
TGCTGCCGCTACAATCCCGGCGGGGAGTTCAAGACGGATGGTTCCAAGAACGTTATGGATACCCCCAAGGACGCGAAATACGGCATGACTCATGAGCAGATCATCGAGGCGTATAAGATCTTAAAGGAAAAGGGCGCTAAGAAGTTCGGTATGCACGCGTTTCTGGCTTCCAACACGCTGACCAACGACTATTATCCCACGTTGGCGCGGATAATGTTCCAAGCGGCGGTGGAGATCAAGGAAAAGGCGGGCGTGGAATTATCGTTCATCAATCTGAGCGGCGGCGTGGGTATCCCCTACAAGCCCGATCAGCCCGCGAACGATATCAAGGTCATCGGCGAGGGCGTGCGCAAGGCGTATGAAGAAATTCTCGTTCCCGCGGGAATGGGCGATGTGGCGATCTTCACCGAAATGGGACGCTTTATGTTGGCTCCCTACGGTATGCTGATAGCCAAGGCTATAAGAGAAAAGCATATTTATAAGGAATATATAGGACTTGACGCGTGTGCCGCCAATCTGATGCGCCCCGCAATTTACGGCGCGTATCATCACATCACGGTGCTCGGCAAGGAGAACGCTCCGTGCGATCACAAGTACGACGTGACGGGCGGACTGTGCGAGAACTGCGATAAATTTGCGATAGACCGCGAGCTCCCGAAGATCGACATCGGCGACTATATCGCCATTCACGATACGGGCGCGCACGGGTTCTCGATGGGCTACAACTATAACGGCAAGCTGAGATCCGCCGAGCTGCTGCTCCGTGAGGACGGTTCGGTAAAGCTTATTCGCCGCGCCGAGACCCCCGAGGACTACTTCGCGACTTTCGATTTCGCGAAGGGCAAATTCGACCTGTAATGAAACCGTAAATATACGAAACGCATCCCTTGGCTTTATATGCCGCGGGAGGCGTTTCGCATATTTACGGGTTTAGCGCGCGTAGCGCGCGTAGCGCGCCCCAATTATCCATTGTCCATTATACATTGTCAATTATTTATCAGCCGCTCATCTTGAGATTTTCGCGCTTGATGAACTCGAGGAATTCCGCCTCGGGAAGCGGCTTCGAGAAGTAGTAACCCTGAATAAAGTTGATACCGAGATTTTCCATCTGCGAGAACTGATCGCCCGTCTCTATGCCCTCGGAGACGATCTTCAGATCCATGCCGCGGATCATATTCATAGCCGCGTCCATGATGTACTTCGCCTTGCCGTTCTCGAAGTAGGCGTTGGTCATATTCTTGTCGAATTTCACGATATGAACGGGCATATCGACGATGTAGTCCAGATTGGACTGTCCCGTTCCGAAGTCGTCAAGCGAGAACGTAACGCCGTAGTCCATGAGAATGTGCATATTGTCGAGCAGTGTCTGCTTGGCGTTCATGGAAGCCGACTCGGTGATCTCGAGGTTTATATATCCCGGCGGGATCTTGTATTCGTCCATAATGTCGATGTATTCCCGCGCGAGATGCTTGTAGGCGCACTGTACGACCGAGAGGTTTACTTCTATATAATTTAAGCCGTAGTTCATTATGCCCGAGGTCTTGATGAAATTGCAGACCTTCTTGAAGACCAACTCGCCTATCTGCATGATAGTGCCGTTTCGCTCGGCGATCTCAATGAACATTCCCGGCGGGATAAGCTTGCCGTCATAGCCGCGTATGCGCACCAGCGCCTCGGCGGACGTGAATTTGTGGGTCTCGGTGGAGAAAATGGGCTGATACCACACCTCTACCTTGTCATTGGCAAGGGCGTATGTGATAAGCTCGCTCATATCCTTTTCGTTGTGGAGCTTTTCGGCAAGCTCGCTCGTTACCTCGTAGAACTGCGATTCCTGGAGCTCCTTGCCCTCGCGCCTTACATAGCTCATAAGGTAGAGCAGATCGTTCACGCCGGAGGCAACGCTCGAATCATATACATATATCCAATGCGGCGATACGATAACTCCGCCGTTCGCGCCCCAGCCTCTGCTGAAACGCTCGCGTACCTTGGCAACGCCGTCGCCGGATTTTTCCTTATTCTTCCACACGAGCAAGATCTCGTTGGTCGTGTTGCGGAACACGTACACATCGGGGAGGGAGGAAAGGTATGCTACCGCTTCGGAGATGATGCGTTCCTCAAGATCGAAGCGCATGGTCTTGAACGCCGTGCGGTCGAGGATTATCGAAAGGACGCTGAAACGCACCTCGGAGTCGTAGAGCTCTCTTCCGTATTCCAAAAAGGCGCTGTGATTGAACAGACCGGTTTGCCGGTCGAGGTTGTTCCCGGGGTTCTCCAGCTTGAGGTACAACACGAGAATTCCCACAGAGCAGGCAAATCCCATGATGAGGATGTCCTTGAAGAAGAACTGTATCATAATAGCGATAGCCCAAATGCCCAGCCACATAAGAACGGCGCTGCCCTTGTTGTGGTTGATCTTTCCCTTATCCTTCCACAAGCGGAAGAGCATAACGAAGATCGTGATAGCGGCGAAGCCGTATGCCGCGTAGCAGGAAGGACCATAGGTGTAAAGCGTGCCGCTTTCGGGGTCGTGGAATATGTGTATCGGAAGGATATAGACCGCAAGCACGCCTATGGCGACAACGACGCCGGACTTCAATATGGCTTTTTTGTAATCTCTCTTTTTCGTGTAGATGTCCGTAAAGATGTACATCAGCGCGAAAAACGCCTCGCCGATTATGGAAACGATGTAGCTCTTGCATATGAAGTTTACAGCGAAGAGCGGGAGGCTGTCCCTGCAAACTATCGCCACACAGGAGAGAATATCAAGTCCTATGCAGACAAATGTCATTTTAAACGCGTTCATAAAAGCGCGTTCGCCCTGCAGCTTTATTGTCTTCTGGCTCTTGTAGAAGAAGATCAGAAGGAGCATCAGAAATAAGCCGCAGCATTGTGTATGTATTGGCATACGATCTCCACCTTATTAAATCTTCGCTCCGTCCCGAGCGATCAAAATAACGCAATGTCCGAGCAGAGCATGGAGATGACATTCGCGTTTCGCCTGAATACCGACTTTATTTTCAACTATTATAATAGCACTTCTTAACTCAGATGTCAAGGCGCTTGACAAAAATCTGTTTATTAGCCAAATGAAAACGCGATATTTCGCTCAATTTGTTAATTTCTAACAAATAAAACAGTCTCTCGCGCCGCTGTTTATCGGGGAAAAGCCCATTTTCGGCGCTGAGAAGAGGGCTCATTCATCGGTCTGCTTGTTCTTGTTCTTCATAGCGTAGTTCTTGGGTGAACAGCCGAAGTGCTTCTTGAACACTCTCGAGAAATACAGCGGCTCCGCGTATCCGCAGACATACGCTATCTGGGAGATGTTCTGCTCGGTGTTCTGGGAAGAACACAGCAGCTTTTCCGCCATCTGCATACGCAGTCCTGTGAGATATGCGTGCGGGGTCATTCCCATCTCGCTCTTGAACAGCTTGCGAAGGTAGTCGTAGCTGAATGGTATAGTGCGCAGAAACTCGTCGAGCTGATATTCGCAGCTGGTGAAATTCTGCATGATGTCGGATTTGATCGCGCCTATCACGTTCCTCAGCGGCTTTTCGCTTCGGAACGCGGCGATATAATTCATTATAAGATTGCCGAACGCGGCGATGATCAGCTTCTTGTTCTCCATACTGCTGTTGAAGAAGAAAAACGCGTCGTTGAAAGCCGTGAGGATATGACGCTCGTTGTCGTCGGTGATGACGATGGGCGAGGTTATGCCGACTATCGCGTCGGAGATGTTGATGTGGATATTGGTGAAGCCTTTGTCGGAATTGTTCATATGCTCGATATTCGGCGGAATGACCACTATGTCACCCGCCGTATATCTTAGCGAACCGTCGGGGAACTCAAATTCCCCGTCTCCGCCCGTGCAGTACACCAGCTCCCAATCCTTGTGAGAGTGCTTGTGCATTGAAAAAGTGATCAGGTTTTTGCCGACATAGGTGATATTGTTCATCGTGGACCTCCTTGAAACTCATGTATTCGTTTTCATAAGAAAAGACGGTAATGTGCAAAAACAATTTGTTATATTTTTGTGGAGAATTAACAATTTTGGAGAAAATATGTTGATTTATCTGTGATGATATGTTATACTTGAAAAAAGAGAACGTTCGGGCGGTTTTGGGGGAATGTTGTTACGATCCGAAAAACTTGAGCAGAACGTCTTTATCCTGCTCGGTCAGTTCGCGGCTCCACGGAACGCGGCAGTCGGGCTTGCGCGGATATTCCGCGAAACGCGCGGTCTTATCGCGCTCGGTGTCGTTCCATTTGTTAAATCCCTCGGGGATTATATGCCTACCGTATTCGCAGTCGATGAAGGAACATTTCCCGTAGTCGCGCCACGGTCTGGCAAGGTGGACGGTGCCGTCGGGGACTTTATCCCCGCAGAAGAGACGGCATTTGTTGAACACGAAGCCGATCTCCTGATCCTTTGAATGTGACGGGGCGGCGACATAACCGTGACCGCGCACTTCATAGAGCGATTCGATATCGCAGTTTTCAAACAGCGTATCGCCGCAGCCGAAGATGAAATCAACGGTGCCCGCGATATAGCAGTTTTTAAAGATCTGGCGCTGGTAATTTCCCGTGCGCAGCTCGTCCTTGAGAAAACCGTCATACCTCTCGATCAGGTCGGGCGGCAGCGGTCCGCAAAAGATGGTGTCCTGAGTGGACACGAAGCGGCAGTCCTCGGCGAGAAACTCATCCGCGTAGACGGTGAGAGCTACTTCCTGACCCTTGGTCTCGGGTTGGAGCGCGTCGTTCTCGACGGTGAGGTTTTTCAGTGTGACGCGCGGCGCGAGTATCGCCATGGTGTAGGTGCGGAACGTCACATATTCCAGACCGTTCTCGTCGATTTTTCGGGCGTAGTCATCATAGACGATGACGGTGTCCTCGGCGCTTTCTCCGACAAGCTCGATATCCGGAACGGCGATCTCGATCTTTTCGCGGTAAACGCCTTTCGCGAGGATTATACGGGTCTTCGGGGAAACGGTCTTGAGGATCTCGGATAATTTATCCTTCGGGGAGATGTGAATTTCAGTCATTTTTATGTCTTCCTTTCCGCCGTCTGAACGGCACTTGTACGTTATTTATTATAGAAGGTTTTGACGTATTTTTCAATAACGATCAGCAAATTTCGTTAAAATTCCACAATATAAAATTCGTATTTGACCGGAAATTGTTGATTTTTTACCTCGGAGATCTGTCATAATTTTGGTACGATGTCCGTATTGTGTATAAATTGTCTGAAAAATGACTTGTACATTCGGCGCTTTTTATTATAAAATAAAAAGAAGCAGCCGGTGTTTGATGACCGGAAAAATTGTGATGATTATTTATATTTTATAGATAACCTTGAGAAAAGGGTCGTTCTGAATGAACTTGACGTTTAAACAGTACAGAGCCATCGATCTTACGATCCTGGCGGTCGTGCTTGTCATATCCGAAGCTGTCGTTACGATCGCCGCTACAAAGTGGTATCCCGATCAGCTTTTCAGTGTTTCCACGACGCTGACCTTGGTTTGCATCGTGATGATGCGGTGGGACGGATTTGCCGTGATCCACGCGGTGCTGGGCGGCGCGGTTTATTGCATGGTACAGGGCGCGGATATGCTTCAATTCGCGATATATTGCGCGGGGAACTGCGGCGCTTTGATCGCTCTTGTTCTTTTTAAGATATTCGGTAAGGAAAAGATCGCCGGGAAATTCTATTATACGGTGATATTTGTGCTGACGGCTTACTGCGGCATGGAATTGGGGAGATGGGGAATGACGCTGATCATTCCGGACGCGGCGGAAAGGATCAGAGCGAACAGCCCGGTCGATTTGCTTGTGACGCTTCTGATTAAAGAAGTGATATCGCTGCTGTTCGCGGTGGTGGCGTGCCTCATAGCGCGCAGGATGGACGGTCTGTTTGAGGATCAGCGCAGGTATCTGCTGAGAGTGCAGGAAGCCGAGCGCAGGGAGCGCGAGCTGAAACAGAAGGAAGACGAGTATTACACCGATTATAACGATAACAGTAATATAAAATGAAAGTGAAATTCAAATATAGTTGAGAAATTCATTTTTAGGAGGTTATTAAAGATGCAACTCAACGCAAGTGACTATCTGGTTTTCGATGAAGCAAGCGGGACCTACGTCGAGAACCCCGAACAAGTTGTTCGTGACGATGTCGAAAAGCATCATTGGCTCAACGTAGCGAGAACGATCGCCAAGGACTGGCGCTTGTACCTCATGCTGGTGCCGATGATCGCCGTATTCGTACTGTGGCGTTACGCTCCTATGTACGAGCTGCTGGCGTGCTTTAAGATCGACGATCCGTCGGGTATCGTTCCCGTAGCCGAGCTGTCATATTCGGGCTTCGCCAACTTCCAGAAGCTCCTGTTTGGCGGCGATCAGCTTAGCCGTTACTTCTGGCGCGCGTTCCGCAACACGTTCCTGCTGAGCTTCTACGGCTTATTGTTCGGCTTCCCTATGCCGATCATCCTCGCGTTGTTCTTCAACGAGGTTCGTTCCAACATCGCCCGCAGTATTTTCCAGGTAGTTACTTACCTGCCTAAATTCATGTCGACGGTCGTAATGACCTCCCTGGTCATCATGCTGGTCGCTCCGAGTTCTGTTATCTCGGCTCCCGGTATCATCTCTCAGTTCCTCAACAAATTGGGCATAATAAATGAGCAAGCAATGAATGTCGGTCTGCTGCGAGACCCGGCGTTCTTCCGAACTATCTATCAATTGAGCGGCATCTGGGAGAGTGCGGGCTATGACAGTATCGTATTCTTCGCTGCTATCATCGCCATTTCTCCCACGAGCTACGAGGCGGCTCAGATCGACGGCGCCGGCAAGATGGCGCAGATGAGATATGTAGTTCTGCCGAGTATTCTCTCCACTGTCGTTATCATGCTTATCACGAGAATCGGTTCTCTGCTCTCCGTTGGATACGAGAAGGTATTGCTTCTGTACGATCAGGGCACGGATTCCGTTTACACCACCGCGGACGTTGTTTCGACATTCGCTCAAAGATACGGTGTCGTCGGCGGTCAGCGAGGACTTGCCTCCGCTGCCGAGATGATGAACAACGTTGTCGGAATGTTGCTGGTTATCGGCGCTAATACTATCGCTCGAAAAGCGTCGAATGTATCGCTGTATTGATGAGGTTAGTGTATGAAGAGAAAACTTGAAATTTCGGAGCTTATCTTTAAGATCGTCAGCTACCTTCTGCTGGCAGTCTTCGCGATCATGTGTCTGTATCCGTTCCTGTACACCATTTCGGGTTCGATAAGCGGCAAGCACGCCGTTGACTACAACGAGATCATTCTCCTGCCGAAGAATGTACAGTTTGACGCATTCTCGGATATGTTCAACGACAATATGTTCTGGAACGCATATTCAAACACATTGTTCCTCACCTTCTACGGAACCATTTGGGAGGTCTTCCTCTCGATACTCGGCGCGTACGCTCTGTCTAAGAAGCGCCTGCTGTTCCGCAAAGGCTTCAACTTCTTCCTGGTATTCACCATGTGGTTCAGCGCAGGTATGGTACCTCAGTATCTGAACTACATCGCTACAAGAAATGTTCTAAACTCCATCGGCATTATGGATGATAAGTGGCTGGTCGTTCTTGCAATGGGTATGCACGCCATGAACATCATACTGCTTCGTAACTCCTTCGAGGGCGTTCCGTCCGAGATCGAGGAAGCCGCCATTGTCGACGGCGCGACGGAGATGCAGGTATTGTGGCGTGTATATATCCCGATGAGCAAATCAATAATAGCTACAGTTTCGCTGTTCTTCGCGATATCGCGTTGGAACGGTTACTACTGGGCAAGACAGATGATCACCAACAGAAACGAACATCCTCTGATGGTCTACATCCGTCTGCAGCTCGAGACATTGCAGGATTCCGAACAGATGGTCGGCTGGAGCAAGCCGTATTCGGGAGACTCGCTTATCTACGCGCTCATTGTTTGCTCGATCATACCTATTCTTGTCATTTATCCTTTTATCCAAAAATATTTCGCAAAGGGCACAAATGTTGGCGGTGTAAAGGAATAATGAGCCCCAAGGCGTCAATCGCTAAAGCGGTTGATATATATTAAAAGAGGCGCTTCATTGCCTCACGAACATCCTAAAGGAGGACCAAAATGAAAAAGACCAAACTTGCTGCCTCACTGATAGCAGTTTCCATGGCAGCAACAACACTTCTTACCGGTTGTAACAACAGCACTCCCTCAGACTCCGGTAACTCCAGCGGCAACAACTCTTCGAGTGCCGGAAACAACAGCTCCGCGGGCGGAAATTCTTCCGCGGGCGGTGATAACAGCTCCGAGCCTACCAGCGCTCCCGCTGTAGACCCCACCATTGCTGAGAACCTTCCGTTCAACCTTACGTATGCTGATAACACCAAGATCCGCTTCGCTTGCGGCTACAATAAGGATAATACAGGTATTACCTTTATCGCGAGCACTGTCGGCGAGGGTATCGATCTCGGCGGCAAGCACTACACCGCAGGTATGCTGAAGCCCACATGGCAGAAGGTCTCCGAGGTTCTTAAGGTAACCTTCGAAGATAAGTACGGCGGAAACAGCGCATCCAACGAGTTCAAGAACTGGCAGGCACAGCTCGATCAGGTAGATATGCTCCCCGGTACCGCTACTCAGCTTAACGAGGCAGGCGTCCGCGGCGATCTCGTAGATCTCAGCCAGTATCTCGATGATATGCCCAACTTCAAGAAGTATCTTGACGATAACCCCATCGTTCGTCTGTCTATCACAAGCTACAAGGCTGATAACACCCTCGGTGCTATCTACTTTGCTCCGTACTTCGACGGTGTAAACGATATTGAAAAGATGCCTCTGATGAGAGTTGACTGGGTAGAGAAGCTGCTCAACGGTTCCGGCGACTTTACCGCTGAGAAGAGCGGCACCACTCAGGCTGCTGTTTATACTCCTTATATGCCTACTTCCGGTAAGGTAGAGGTTGAAGTGGTTAAGGCTGACGGCTCCAACAAGGAGACCATCTCCAAGGACTACGACAAGGCAGGCAACATCATCGAGAAGATGAACGCTGCAGGCACCATGAGCGGTGTAGACGCTGTTAATATGCTTCGTAAGTACATAGACGAGGCTTACAACGGCTACTACGGCGACAACCGTGCTGATCTGTTCGTAGGTCAGAACGCTGCTTGGGACGCTGATGAGCTCGTAGCTCTTCTCCGCTGCGTAGTTTCCAACGCGCAGACCCTTAACGGCACCGACGAAGTTGGCGGTATCTTCTCTCGTGAGGAGAAGAACAACCAGCGCAGAGTTGAGCTGTACAGACTTGCAGCTGTTCTGTTCGGCGTTCGCGGTCTCGAGTCCAGACAGGACTTCCTGTACATCGGCAACGATAAGCAGCTCCACGACGCACGTCAGGAAGCAAATACCTATAAGGCTCTTGAGAAGATGAACCAGATGGCTCAGGAAGGTCTTATCTCCAAGACCTTTATGGAGAACCAGGATATCAACTCCGAGAAGATCGTCTCCGGTGATATCGCGTTCATGAGCTACGACTACAACCAGACTCAGACCGTATTCAACGAGCAGGTCGACAAGGAGTCCGGCAAGAAGCTTATGGATGAGGACGAGAAGTATTCCTGCGTTATCGGACCTGTTGCTAAGTGGTACGACGGCAGCAACGCTGACGGCGTTTACATGAGATGTACCGAGTCTTGGCGTTCTGTTAAGGACTCCGGCTGGGCTATCCCCAAGGCTACCGAGTCCAACAAGGACGTTTTGAACGCTTGCCTGCACCTGTTTGACTATGCGTTCAGCCTTGACGGTCAGATCCTGCTGTCCTATGGTCCCGATGAGTTCATCAAGGTCAAGGACGCTAGTGCAAAAAAGCTTACCGATAAGTACGAGTGCTTCGACTTCAACGGCGTAATGATGCCCGAGATCTCCGATAAGTGCTATGAGGAGCTTTGGAAGTACGAAGGCGGTAACTACACCAACTTCGGTCGTCGTTACCTCGGTTCTACTCTGCACTTTGTAAAGAGCCAGGCGTTTGAGTATCAGTGCACCACTAAGGTCGGCAAGGAAGGTGCCGCTAAGATCTCCAGAGCTATCGCTCTCGGCGTTATCAAGCACCCCGAACTGAGCACCAGCGCATCCAATCCTTGGTACATCTCCGTACCGACCATTCTTCCTATCACCGCTGAAGAGACCGCGCAGATCAACGCTCTTGATCACCTCGCGTCCGCAGGTAACTTCGCAACCGATAAGGATCATACAAGTATGCTCATCGGTATGATA
>CAYPWI010000037.1:10021-10289 GCA_964414395.1 uncultured Ruminococcus sp. | reverse complement strand
GAACCCATTCCCTTTTTATGAGCGAAATACTGCAAACTGATCTTGATCATCGTTTATTCCTCCTAAAAATTAGTCAATTTCGACTTTAACCTTGCCGTAGTCCTCCGAAATAGCCTTCAAATGCTCGTAAAGCGCCGTTATCAGCTCCGCAGCCGCCTTGTCGTATCCGCTAAGACGGAGCGTTATGCGGTTTTCCCCGACGCTTACCTTCGCGTCGGCTTTGAAATTCTCCGTCACCGCGTTGCAGACCAGCATCGTACAGGAGCTT
>CAYPWI010000037.1:0-10011 GCA_964414395.1 uncultured Ruminococcus sp. | reverse complement strand
CCCCTCAGTGCCGTAACCCGCGTGACCGCTTATCTCAAACCCGCAGAAGGATCCGCAGGGATCATTGCCATTCCGATGAAATACAGCTTTAAGCATTATGCGTTGATAGACTCGATCCTTACCTGAGTGAAGGGCTGTCTGTGACCCATCTTTCTCTTAACGTGCTTCTTGGGCTTGTAAGTGAAGACGGTGATCTTTTTGCCCTTGCCGGTCTTCATAAGAGTAGCCTTGACGGAAGCGCCGCTTACATAAGGAGCGCCGACGGTAACATCGCCGCCGTCCTTGCCGACCATGATGACCTTGTCGAATGTGTAGTCACCCTCGCCATCGAGCTTCTCAACGTAGATAACATCGCCCTCTTTGACCTGGTACTGCTTTCCACCTGTTTCAATAACTGCGTACATTTTTCATACCTCATTTTATTCAGACTCGCTGTGACAGGGTGCTAAGCTTTAAAACCCTACACAAGCGGCTTTATTATTATATCATAAACAACGCCGTTTGTCAAGGGGGTTCGGCAATATTTTTCGTGTTTTCGTGAAAGGTAAAAATTTTGTAATATTTGACATAAACCGAGCTTCTTCAAATATAAAAATTGGTGAAAATGTAAATGAAGGCTTTTTTCTCAAAATCTGTTGTTAATTTGTTTAATGCGTAAAAAAATGATTTGTGCATATTGTCGAATTTGTAAAAAATCACAAAAAACTATTGACAAACATATAACAATACTGTATAATATAATTAAACAAAGGAACCGGAATCACCTCCGAGTCATTTGTTTGTTTAGTTGTCTCCTTTCTTTTGTTCTACACATATTTATAATTTGATTTTGAGCCTTTATTGGCTCATTTTTTTTTGCCGCGGGCAATTTTTTTCATTTCATCACAAAAAATACAAAAAAACTGTGGAAAAAAATTCCCCGATGTGATATAATAATAGGAAGGTGTGCTTGAGATCGAGATCAAATCATCCGTTTTACATATTTATAATAAAGAGCACCTTATATTTGGGAGGGATAATAATATGGCAAGCAAAAAAGGCGGCTTGGGTATACCCGGGCTTTCGTTCAGCTGGAAGCGCGCGCTCGGGATAACCGCCGCGAAACAGAAGTTCGCGAGAAAAACGGGGATCCCCACCACCAAAGCGGGGCTTGAGAGAAAAGTGGGAAAAGCCGTGCTCGATATGCTGAACCCCGCTTCATCATCTAAAAGTTCCAAATCAACCAAAAGCTCCGGATCGAAAAGATCCGCAAAAAAATAAAAAGGACTGATATCTATTTTTGAACGCAAACAAACTGCCGACGGCATTTTCTTTAATAAGATAACCGACGAGCGATTTAAAGCCGACCAATTCTCGCTGTATTTTTTCACGGACTACGACGAGCTCCCTCGCGCGGACTATGCGGCGGCGGCGTATATCCTGACGGACTGCTGCGCGAAATATCCTACCTATTCCGCGCTCTCAAAGCATCTTTCAAATCTGTATGACGCTTCGCTCTCGTCAGCTACCGTATTCGGACAGTGGGATCAGCGAATGACCGTGATGCGCGCCGCAGTTCTCAACGGGCGTTACGCGCTGAACGGAGAAGATCTTGAAACGGAAATGTGCAAGCTCCTCGGGGAATGTATCCTCCGACCCAACGCCGAAAACGGCGCGTTTGACGAGAACGTCACCGCCCTTATGAAGGCGGAGCTTATCGACGCTATCGACAGCGTAATCAACGACAAGGCGGCATATGCCGCTCAGAACGCCAACAAGACCGCCTTTGTCGGAGAACCTATGGAGATACCCGCAAACGGCACGCACGAACAGGCGGAAAAAGTCACCGCGCGTTCGGCTTATGACGCGTATCTGCGCATACCCGAGCGCGCGCATATCGAGATATTCGCGGCGGGCAGCGGAGACTTTTCCAAAGCCGAACAGCTGCTGACCGATATATTCTCGGGCGTGAAAAGGCATGACATATGCCGATTGAACGCCGCCCCGTCCGTCCTGAAGCCCAAGCCCGTGTATGTAACGGACAAGCTTCCCATGCAGCAGGCGATCCTCAGAATGTATTTCAAGGCTCCCGAGCTTGAGGACAAATTCGCGATGACCATGCTTTCAATGATACTCGGCGTTATGACGACCTCGCGCTTCTTCCAGAATATACGCGAGAAGCAGTCGCTGTGCTATTACTGCGCCTGCACATCAAACCGCGCCAAGAAAGTTCTGGCGGCGTATGCCGGTGTGGAACCGCAGAATGTCGAGCGCACCGAGGAAGCCATTCTCAAGGAAATCGAGGATATCCGCCAAAACGGCGTTACCGATGAGGAGCTGGAAGCCGCCCGCCTCGAGATAAACAATCAGCTCTCCACGCTGTACGACAGCACCAACGCGCTTATCGCCTGGCATCTCAACCGCATCACCGACGAGAAGATGCTCTCCCCCGAGGAATACCGCGCCGAAATAGCCAAGGTGGACTCCGCGAGGGTACAGGAAGCGGCGAAGCAACTGAAACTCGATACAGTATACACGCTTTACGGGGAGGACGACTAATGACCGAGAAGATATATTGCAGCGTCATCAGGGAGACCTGCCTTAAATATACAGCCCCCGGCGGGCTTCAAGTTTTTATGCTGCCGATGAAGGGATATTCGGCGGCGGTAGCGCAGTTTTCGACGCGGTTCGGGTCGCAGGACAACAGCTTCTCAACCGACGGCGGAGAGTTTATCCGAATTCCCGACGGCACCGCGCATTATCTCGAACACAAGCTGTTCGAGAGCGAGGAGAAGGACGCGTTCTCGATGTTCGCGCAGACGGGCGCTTTCTGCAACGCGGGAACGAGCTTCGACTATACGCAGTATTATTTCAGCTGCACGGACAAGTTCAAGAAAAATCTGGAGATACTGCTTGATTTTGTACAAGACCCCTACTTCACGGCGGAAAACGTTGAGAAGGAGCGCGGCATAATCGGGCAGGAGATCACAATGTACAGCGACAATCCGAGCTGGCGCGTCTTTACGAACCTGCTGGAGGGGCTGTACAGCGTAAATCCCGTGCGCAACGATATTGCGGGCACGGTGGAGAGCATTTCTCACATCACCGAAAAGACGCTCTACGACTGCTACAACGCTTTTTACAACCCCGCGAATATGTTCCTGTGCGTCTCGGGGAACTTCGACCCAGATGAAGTCATCTCGGTCTGCGAGAACAGGCTGAAAGCCCGCCCCGCGGTCGACGTAAAAGCGGAACCGTTCAGCGAACCGCTCCAAGTGAACCGCCCCCGCACCGAGCTTGCGATGCCTGTGGCGAAACCGCTCTTCGAGATCGGCTTCAAGGTCCCGGGCACAAACGCTTCGGAAAGCGTTGCGGATTATGTGTACTACAACATTTTGTTCGATATCATGCTCGGCGGCACCTCGGACTTCTTCGAGCGTATGCGCAAGGAGGGGCTTCTCAACGAGGAATTCTCCGACGGCGTGTTCAGCGGGCGCGGGCACCTGTTCCCGTTCGCGAGGGGCGAGAGCGGCGATCCCGACCGTGTTCTCGCGGAGATACGGCGCGAGATAGACGCGTTCAAGACCGTTCCCCCGTCAAAGGAGGACTTCGAACGTATTAAGCGCGCGACCTACGGTTCTTTGGTGCGCGACTTCAACAATGTCGATTCCGTAGCGAGCACGCTTTCGGAAGCGGCGCTGGCGGGTGAAAAACCGTTCTCGGTCATAGAAACGGCGGCAGCGGCTGATTACGATAAGCTGCTCGAACGCCTGTACGCGCTTGACGAGGACAACGCGAGCATTTCTATCATTTCAAAGGAGACCATATGAATTCACTTTTAAGCACAGCATCTGATCAGCTTACCCTCGAATTCCCAAACCTATTTCATGGGACGGAGATAGTGTATCAGCGGTATTTCGAGGTATTCGGGCTGAAAATATATTGGTACGGCGTGTTGATAACAGTCGGCATCATCATTGCGTATATCTACGCGATGCGCCGCGTGACGCGCGATTTCGGCATAGTTAAGGACAGGGCGTTCGACGTTGTCTTCGCGGCGACCATCGGCGGATTTTTATGCGCGAGGATATACTACTGCGTTTTCAGGACGCTCGACCCGAATTCGCCCGTAAAATACAACTTTATCACGATGTTTACGACGATACGCGACGGCGGCATCGCCATATACGGCGGAATAATCGGCGCGCTGGTCGTCGGCTTTATAGTCTGCAAGATACGCAAGGTCAAGTTCCTTGCCATGGCGGATCTCGCCATGCTGGGATTTCTCATCGGACAGACCGTAGGCAGATGGGGCAACTATATCAACCAGGAGGCTTACGGCGATTTCTGCGATCCCGATTGGATATTCGGCATGACAGGCTCTCAGATCGCCGAGGAAATGGGAAGCGACGCGCTCGTTCACCCGTGTTTTCTTTATGAGAGCACATGGTGTCTGCTCGGGTTTATCTTCCTGCACATCTATTCCAAGAAGCTGCGCACGTTCGACGGAGAGATCACGCTGCTTTATGTGGCGTGGTACGGCTTCGGGAGAATGTTCATCGAGGGACTGCGCACCGACAGCCTTTACTGGGGAAGCTTCCGTGTATCGCAGGTTCTCGCGGCGATATCCTGCGCGGCGGCACTGATCCTCTTTGTGGTATTCAAGATCGTCACCAAGAAAAAAGGAACGGTACTGTATGTAAATTCCGATGAGTCCAAGGCGCTTATCGAGCACGATCTCGAGGTCGAGCGTCAGCGCAAGGCGGATAAGGAAGCAAAGAAGGCAAAGAAAAACGGCACCGCGCCGAGTATTCTCGGAGATGATGCCGACAATTCGGAAAAACCCGAGGAAACAGCGGAGAACGCTCCCGAGGGTGAAGAAAAATCGGAAGAAACCACAGCCGAAGAAACAGCCAAAGCTTCTTCCGACAGCGAGGTTAAGACCGAAGAACCCGCCGCCGAGGACAGCGCTAAAGCCGATCCCGACAGCGAAGCAAAATCGGAAGGAACCGCCGAGGACAGCGTAAAAGCCGCTTCCGGCAGCGAAGCAAAATCGGAAGAAACCGCCGAGGAGAACGTCGAAGCTTCTTCCGACAGCAAGGTAAAGCCCGAGGAACCAGCCGAGGACAGCACCAAAGCCGCTCCTGGCAGCGAGGCAAAAGCCGAAGAACCCGCTGAGAACAGCACCAAAGCCGCTCCCGACAGCGAGGCAAAAGCCGAAGAACCCGCTGAGGACAGCGCTAAAGCCGTTCCCGACAGTGAGGCAAAGCCAGAAGAAACCGCCGAAGACAGCGCCAAAACGGCTTCCGACGAGGACGAAAAATCTGAAAACCAAGACGATAAACAAGAATGAAATAATCCGGAGGTAAATAAAATGTCAGCTAAGATAATAGACGGAAAAGCGATCTCCGCGGAGGTCAAGGAAAAAGTCCGCACCGAGGTGGAGCGCGATAAACTGAGCATCGGTCTCGCGGTGGTGATAGTCGGCGACGACCCCGCTTCCCGCGTTTATGTAAACAACAAGAAAAAAGCCTGCGAGCTTTGCGGCATCAAAAGCTACGAATACGCGCTCCCGGCTGAGACTTCCGAGAAAGAACTGCTGGAGCTTGTTGACACCCTCAACGAGGACAAGAACGTCAACGGGATCCTCGTTCAGCTGCCGCTTCCCAAGCACCTTGACGAGAAGAAGGTAATAGAGCGCATCTCGCCGCTTAAGGACGTGGACGCGTTCCACGAAAGCAACGTCGGCAAGATCATGATCGGGAACTATGCCTTTCTCCCCTGCACTCCCGCGGGCTGCATGGAGCTTATCCACAGCACGGGCGTGGAAGTCTCGGGCAAGAACTGCGTTGTCATAGGGCGCTCGAACATCGTTGGAAAGCCGATGTCCATGCTGCTGCTCCACGAGAACGGCACTGTCACCATCTGCCACAGCAAGACCAAGAACCTAGCCGAGGTATGCTCCAAAGCGGATATTCTCGTAGCGGCGGTCGGCAGACCGAATTTCGTCACCGCGGATATGGTAAAGCCCGGCGCTGTCGTTATCGATGTGGGAATTAACCGTCTCGATACCGGAAAGCTCTGCGGCGATGTGAAGTTCGACGAGGTGAGCGAAAAGGCGGGCTGGATAACCCCCGTGCCCGGCGGCGTCGGTCCTATGACTATCGCGATGCTTATGAGAAACACGGTCACAGCGTGGCGTATTCAAAATAATTCCAATGAAAAAAAGTAAAGCGTTTTTAAAGCCCGCGATAATTCTCACCCTTGCGCTTGCGGTGATCTGCGTCTTTATGCCCGAATGGGGAATAGCGCAGATCATCGTAGTGTGCATAGTGGCGCTGCTTGCGGGTTTTCAGTGGCTTTTGTTCTTCTACCTTAGGAAGCAATAAGTCATCATTACAAACCTAAGCTTACTTGAAGAGCGTCATTTACTTGTGCCATGGAGCTTGAGTCCAGCTCCCCCATACGCTCTTTCAGGCGGCGCTTATCCAATGTACGAACCTGCTCAAGCAGCACCACCGAGTCCTTGGAAAGTCCGCAGGACTGCGCCGTGACCGAGATATGTGTCGGAAGCTGTGACTTTTCTTTTTTGCTGGTGATAGCCGCGGCTATTACCGTGGGGGAGTGCTTGTTTCCGACGTCGTTCTGGACGATCAGCACGGGGCGTATACCGCCCTGCTCCGATCCGACCACGGGACTTAAGTCCGCATAGTAAATTTCTCCGCGTTTAACAGGCATTGTGACCATCCTTTCAAAAAGTATTACTTCTGTCGAAATTATTATTGACGCGCGGAATTTTAATTATTCAATCCCAGATGGTGAAAAAAGGTGAAAAATATGAATTGGGATAAACTTCTCTGCGGGGAACGCGAGCGCCCGCACTCCGGGAACAATCCGTCGGAAGTGCGCACCGAATTCCGCCGCGATTATCACAGAATAGTCGGCAGCGCGTCGTTTCGGCGGCTCCAGGACAAGGCGCAGGTCTATCCGCTCGAGCGCGGGGACTTTGTGAGAACAAGGCTCACTCATTCTCTCGAAGTCAGCTCCTTTGCGGAATCGCTCGGGGATATGATCTTCCGCAAGCTTGAGGGAACGCCCGGGATAAACGCTTCTGTCCGCGACGACTGCTGCAATATCCTCCGCTGCGCGGGGCTTATCCACGATATAGGAAATCCCCCGTTCGGTCATTTCGGGGAATTCGCCATTCGGCAATGGTTCAAGGATAATCTCGATAAGCTGACATTCAGAGGAAAGCCCGTCGCTTCCCTGCTGAACGAGCAGATGAAGGCGGACTTCCTGAACTTCGAGGGCAACGCGCAGGCGCTGAGAATAGTTACACGTCTTCACTGTCTCACCGATATGAGCACGGGTATGAACCTCACCTACGCGCTGCTGAACACGATCATCAAATACCCCGTAAGCTCGCTTGAGATCGACAAGGACAGCGGCGATGTGCGCACCAAGAAAATGGGCTGGTTCACGTCCGAAAACGAGCTGTTCCGCAAGATAACCGACAGCACGGGCGCGGGAAGCTCCCGCTATCCGCTGACATACATTCTTGAGGCGGCGGACGACATCGCCTACCTCACCGCCGATATTGAGGACGCTTTCGTCAAGGGATATCTTGATCTCGAAACGCTTAAGCGCGAACTGTCCTCGGGCGCGCGGGATTATATCGATATTCCCGACGGCATTTTTTATAACGCAGTTATGGACGCTCTCAACAAGCTGAACGAATGTACGGAAAACGCGAAAAAGCTTGCCGATACGCACAGTGTCGGTCAGAAGGCGGTTCAGCTTTGGATAGTAAGACTGCAAAACGATCTAATATACGCCGCGGCGGACTCATTCCGCGTACATTATGACGCGATAATGAACGGCGGGTTCAGGAGCGATCTTCTTAAATCAAGCCCCATGCAGGGCGTGGCGAAGCTTCTCGGCGATATCGCGTTCAGGCACGCGTTCCGCTCGAAGAATATAGTAAGGTGCGAGATCTCCGAGCATACTATAATGAATTCCCTGCTGTCGAACATCGTCGACGCGGCGCTCAATTTCGATCTTGACGGCAGCAGCACGTTCCACCGCGATCTTACTGAGGTCTTGTCGGAGAACTATGTCGCCATATGCCGCGAACGCTGCAAGGGCGCTTCGGAAAGCGAAGAGTGCTACTACAGAATTCAGCTGGCGACCGACTGTATCAGCGGAATGACCGACAGCTACACGGAAAAGTTCTACAGAATGTTGAACGGGCTGGGAGATTAACAATATGTATAAGGTATTTATCGCCGAAGACGATGACACCATAGCAAACGCCATAATAAAGCGGCTCTCGGAGTGGGATCTTGAAGTCAGGCGCGCGGAGAACTACCGCGATGTGCTGAGCGAGTTCAAGGCGTACTCGCCGCACGTGGTGCTTTTAGACATCTCGCTGCCGTTCTACAACGGTTTTCACTGGTGCAGCGAGATACGCCGCGAGAGCACCTGCCCGGTTATGTTCATCTCGTCCACGTCCGACAATCTGAATATAATCACCGCTATGAATATGGGCGGCGATGATTTCATAGCCAAGCCGTTCGATCTTAACGTGCTCACCGCGAAGATACAAGCTTTGCTGCGGCGCGCCTATGATTTCGCGGAGAATGTGGGGGTTATCGAACACAAGGGCGCTGTTCTCAACACCGCGGACGCAACTTTGACGGCGTTCGGGGAACGAGTAGACCTCACCAAGAACGAATACAAGATCCTCGAAACGCTTATGCAGAACAAGGGAAAAGTCGTCAGCCGCGAAGATCTGATGAAACGCCTCTGGGAGACCGAGCGCTTCATTGACGAGAACACCCTCTCCGTGAACATCGCGCGGCTTCGGAAAAAGCTTGAGGCGGCGGGGCTGGAAGACTTCATCACTACCAAGGTGGGAATGGGGTACATTGTCAATTGATAATGTATAATTGAGAATTAACATTTTTCTTGTTAAAGACAGCAGTTTGTTTATTGACAACAGTCATTTTATTGCCGTTGGTTGTGAAACAAATTATACTCTGATATAAAAGGACGCGCCCCGCTTTTTATCGCGGGACGCGTTCTTATGTAAGGAAGTTCAAATAATGAAGGTGATCATTTCTTATTTTTGCGGGAAACTACGATCGCCGCGCCCGCGATCACCGCGAGGCTCAGAGCAGCCGCATAAGCACCTGTACCGGGATTGTCAGTGCCCTCGGTAGGCTTGCTTTCTTCCGGCTTGCTATCCTCGGGCTTGCTCTCGGTCTGCTCATTGACCAGATCGATCTTGCCGAGATCTGCCGTCTTAAAGGTAATGGTATCACCCGAAACGGTCGCGTTTACCTTGGTGCGCACGCCGTTTATTATGATGTAGACATTTACGGTAACGCCCTTGAACTCCGAAGGGAGCTTGAGGTTTATGGTCACTTCGCCGCTGCTCTTGACGGTCTTGCCGTTCGCGTCAACGGCGGCGAGTTCGTAGGTGTAGCTGCCGTCGGCGTTCTTCGTGGAAGCTGCATTGAGCTTGGTGCCGGTCGGGAATACGCCGCTTACTGTGGAGCCGGTGTTTACATCGCTGAGCGTCATATTGGACTGCGCCTTTTCAAGCTCGATCTTACCGAGATCAGCGGTCTTAAAGGTCAGGGTATCGCCCGAAACGGTCGCGTTTACCTTGGTGCGAACGCCGTTTATTATGATGTAGACATTTACGGTAACGCCTTTGAATTCCGAGGGGAGCTTTATACTTACGGTAGCGTCACCGCTGCTCTTGACGGTCTTACCGTTTGCGTCAACGGCAGCGAGGTCGTAGGTGTAGCTGCCATCGGCGTTCTTATTGGAAGTTACGCTGAGCTTGGTGCCGGTCGGGAATACGCCGCTCACCGTGGAGCCGGTTTTTGCGTCGCTGAGCGTCACATTGGACTGCGCTTTTTCAATATCTACCTTACCGATTTCGGCTGTCTTAAAGGTCAGGGTATCGCCCGAAACGGTCGCGTTTACCTTTGTGCGCACGCCGTTTATTATGATGTAAACATT
>CAYPWI010000036.1:3118-10311 GCA_964414395.1 uncultured Ruminococcus sp. | reverse complement strand
ATTGACGCAGACGGACTTACCCGAGCCTGTAGTTCCCGCAATAAGCAGATGCGGCATCTTGGAGACGTTGCAGGTGATGGTATTGCCGCTGATATCCTTGCCGAGAACGGTATCGAGCTTCTTGTCGAACGTTTTCTTGAAGTTCGCCGTGTCTACAAGCTCGCGGAAGAACACCGTGTCCTTCACCTTGTTTGGTATCTCGATGCCAACCGCCGCCTTATCGGGCACGGGGGCTATTCTCACGCCGCTCACCGCGAGATTGAGCGCTACGTCGTCCGCGAGACCCGCGATCTTGCTCATCTTAACGCCGGGCGCTAACTGCAGCTCATAGCGCGTGACCGACGGACCCCTGCTCGCGCCGAGATAGGTAGTGGATACGCCGAAGCTTTTCAGCGTCTCGACGAGCTTGTCCGCGTTCTTCCGTATCTCGCTGTCAATATCCGACTGCGGAACGGATTTTTTGACCGGGTTCAGCAGCGTCATGGGCGGCAGAGTGTACACCTCGGAAAGCGTTATCTGTCTGTCATCCGACGAACGGGCATTTCTTATGTCGGAAGCGGCGGATGTATTCTTCACATTGACCGACACGGGAGAAAACGCGGCGGGCGGCTCGGGCAAATCGGAGAGATCCGAATTTTGAGGCGCTTGATCAATGATATCGTCCATATCGAACGGCAGCTCCGCCTCCTCAACGTCGGAGATCTCCGCCGCCTGCTCCTCGGAATTCGCTTTATCGAGCGCGTCCGAGGTCGTTCTGTCCGACTTGGGCGCGTCCACTATGCGCGAAACACGCGCGGGACCTTTCTCGGCGTTAAGCTTGTCCAAAGCGTCCACAATGGGAACGAGCTCTATGTCGTTATCCTCGAAGCGTTCCTCTTCCGAACGCTCGTCGTCACGCATTATAGGGTGCTTTTTCACCATATACTGCTTCAAAGCCTGCTGGAAATCGCGGCTTTCCCGGTTTTGTTCCCTGATATACCCGGGGATATTTTCCTCACCCAGGATCTTTATATCATGCCGCGGAACGTTCGGCTTCTCCGTCTCGGGAACGGGCTTTGCCGCGCTCTCGGGGTCGGGCTTTTGCATCGCTTCGGGCTTCTTTTCGGGTCTGCGCGAAGCCTTTTCGGGCTGAACGTTATTAGAGATTGGCTTTGAGACAGGCGGTTCGTTTATAACTTTACGCATATCCTCAAGGCGCTGGCGTTCCGCCTCGGCAGCCTTCTGCTCGCGTATCATACGCGCCGTCTCGCGCTTTTCGTCGCGAAGCCTGCGGTATTCCTCATTGGCGATCGCGGACTCCTCGCGGCGCTTTTGGTGCTTCTCCGCCGCGGTGTGACCCGCGTTCTTCACAGCTCCGCCCACGCGCGAGAACATCTCGTCCACGGACATATCTATCATCAAGAGAATACCGACAAGAATAAGTATCACTATAATGATCGACGCGCCGAATTTTCCCAGAAACAGCAGCGGCACGCCAAGGAAGAGCGCGAAAAATCCGCCGCCCTTGAAATTTCTGCCGTTTTCGTAGAGGTTCTTGCAGACCTCGCCGAAATTCTCGCCGTTTACGAACCCCACGGCGAATATCTCGACCGCCGCGCAAAGCAGCAGCAGACAGAAGACAGATTTCAGCACGGCGACCGCCACAGCGTCCTTGGGCTGCTTCGCCGAAATGATCACCGCCAGATAGATCATAAGCGGTCCCACCGCGTAAGCCGCGAACCCGAACAGCCCGTGCATAACGCCCCATAGCGCGTTCCAGCCCTCGCTGCCCGGAATGATAGCCAGCAGCGTCAGCAGCGTCCCCAGCGCCAGCAGCACCACCGAGCCTATCTTGCGGCGCTGATAGCTCTTGCGGAGCGCTTCCTCGCGCGCCTTCTGAGCCGCCAGCTCCGCCGCCTTCTTCCCGCGCGGCTGAGCCGTATTGCTTGATTTGGTTTTCCCCGTGTAACCGGAGCTTTTGGTCCCGGTGCTTTTTCTCTGTGCCATTTCCAACTTCCTTTATGTAATATTAAAAGTTCCCGTTTTCTTCTCCGCCGTCCCGCGGAGAAGAAGCCTCATACTCGGATATCAAAAGCGGTCAATTCCCCGAAAACAGCGCGGAAAGCGTATTCCCGGTAATGTGCTCCCACGAGCCGCCGAGGACGCAGAGCGTTCCTATGATCATAGTATACACGCCGAAGATCATAAACCTGTCGCTCTCCAGCAGCCACTTCACGAGCTTTATCGCCAGGAACCCGACCACTGCCGAAACAACGAACCCGACCGCCAGCGCAGCCCAATCCAATTCCATCTCGGAATGGATAGCGTCGCCCAGCTCGAGGACGCTGCCGCCGAGTATCGCGGGGATCCCCAGGATAAACGCGAATGTCACCGCCGTGCTCTTATCCAGCCCGCGGAACAGCCCCGCCGCCGTGGTCGAGCCTGACCGCGACACCCCCGGGAACAGCGCCACGCACTGAAACAGTCCCACCGTCACCGCGTCGCCTATCGTCATCTCGCGCCCCGTCTTCTCTCCGTCGGTGCACTTTGCCGACATAAACAGCAGCACCGCCGTAAACAGGAACGCTATTCCCTCGAACACGATATCCCCGTCTCCCTGACGCGCGGTGAAAAAGTCTTTGAAGAGATAAACGGGAACGAGTATCAGCGTCGCGATTATTACCATAAACATCATGCGGCGGTTGGCGTTCATATTCCTCCACGAGAACTTCCCGGTGAAGATGTCTCGTATAGTGAAGAAGAATTCCTTTATCATCTCCCAGATAGTCTTCCAAAACGCCGCGAACACAGCCACCAGCGTTCCCAGATGCAGCACTATTGACAGCACGAGCGCCGTCTCGCCCGTGTAGCCGAATATGTGCTGTACTACCGACAGATGCCCCGAGCTCGAGACGGGCAAAAACTCCGTAAGCCCCTGAATTACCGCTTGAATAATTACGTCTAACAAATTCATAATATGTCCCCTTTATGTATGCCGCCGAAGCTCGGCAGCCTGTAAACCTTATCCCCCGTTGGTGTGCAGAAACTTCATCGGATCGCCCGATATCAGCTTTCTTATCCTCTCGCCCTCGTCCGTCACGGTGTCGAAGCGCTTTATGCTGTCCTGCGCGCCGTCAACTTGCGGAGGGCTCAGTTTATCGCCCTTAAATTTCATCTCTCACGCCCCCGATCCTTTTTTCATATCGGCGGAACGTTCGACATAAGCGGCAGCGCCCTTTTGCTTGGTCTCGCGCTTGGTTTTCGCGGCACGTTTTGCTTTCGTGGAAGCGCTTACACGCGGCTTTTCCGCGGACTTGCCGCCCGAAGACTTTGCCGCGGTCTTCGCTTTCTTTTCAGCCGCGGATTTTTTCTTCTCGATAAGCTTATAGAGCCTGTTCACCGCGTCCGACAGCGAACCCAGGTGATCTATAAGCCCCTCCTTGACCGCGTTTTTCCCGTCCAGCACCGTGCCGATATCCAGCACCAGCTCGTCGCGCTCCATGATAAGCTCCTTGAAGCGCTCGGGCTTCATTTTGCTGTTGGAAGTGACGAACGTCGTTATCCGCTCCTGCATCTTCTCGAAATAGTTCATGGTCTGCGGAACGCCCAGCATCATACCGTTCATACGCACGGGGTGTATCGTCATGGTAGCCGAAGGCACTATAAAGCTCTCGTTCGCCGAGACCGCCAGCGGCACTCCTATGGAATGACCCCCGCCCACCACGATAGATACCGTGGGCTTGGACATTCCCGCGATAAGCTCCGCTATGGCAAGCCCCGCCTCGACATCTCCGCCGACGGTGTTCAGCACGATAAGCAGCCCTTCTATGGTGCTGTCCTCCTCGATAGCCACCAGCGCGGGGATTATATGCTCGTATTTTGTCGTCTTGTTCGTCGCGGGCAGGATATAATGCCCCTCTATCTGTCCTATAATGCTCAGACACCGGATATTGTACGGCGCGTTGTACGCCGCGATGATGCCCGTATCGATTATCTGCTGATTTTGCTCTTCCGTAAACGGCGCGGTATTTTCTTCTTCGCTCATATATGCACTTCTCCTTGATATTTACATTTGTACATATTATAAGCAAGTCCGCAATAAAATATACGGATTTTAAAAGCAATTCGCGAACCGCAAAGTTATGCGCGCGCAGCGCGCATAACTTTGCTAGCAGGCTGGCGCGTCGTGTCAGCCTCTTTCGCGAATTGCACGAGTCGCCTTTGTGATGTTCCGGTGGCTGTGCGCCTTTAATGCGCCGCCTTTCTGTAATTCCATTTACTCTTGGCTCCGACTCTTACCTCTTACCTCTAACACACTTATTTCTATTATAGCACACCTTTAAAAAATTTTCAATATTTTTATAAAAAATGTCCAAACTATCATACTTGCCTCTATACAAGCATAGAATACGACTGAAAAGAATTATCGATCTAAGGAGGATCTATCTTATGGAAGAAATAAACAAAAACGTCCTGCATATCGACGAGACCGTATTTGACGGACAGGCGGAGCAAGGCGTGGAGCTTGATTATGTCCTGCCGGACTACTATCCCGACATTTTCAAGATCCTCTGCTGCACGCTCACCCCCCGCATCGCGTCCTACAGCGTTTCCGCCGACTGCAAGCTCTCCCTTGACGGCGTTGTGTACATAAAAGTGCTGTATCTCGCCGAGAACAGCAGCAGCGTATATTGCGTCGATCAGCGCTACACCTACACCAAGACCATAGACATGAGCCGCGGCGGGGTCTTCTCCGATCCTATAGTGTCACTTTCGATGAAATCCGACTACTGCAACTGCCGCGCGCCCGGACCGCGCCGCATCGACGTTCGCGGGGCCGTTACCTGCCGCGTGAAAGCGTCCGCCTGCTCCGAATACGCCCTGCCCGAGATCCCCGAGGGGCTCCAGGTGCGCACCAAGGAGATCAAGTGCTGCGGCAAGACCCTCTTTGCCGAAAAGCAGCCCGTTGTCCGCGAGGAGATCGAAACCGGTGCTTCGGGTATCGCGTTCATTATGGAAAGCAATGCGGTGCCCAAGGTCACCGATCTGCGCGTTATCGCCGACAAGGCGGTGCTCAAAGGAACGGTGACGATAAACGCGCTCTATGGGGTAGCCGATCCCGAGTCGAACAGCTGTTCGGAAGCCGAGAAGATGTCCGCGGATATCCCGATAAGCGCCATTCTCGACATCAACGGCTTGACCGACCAGCATCACGTGTTCCCCGAGATCTATGTTCTCAATATGGAACTTCTCCCCAAGCCCGACAGCGGACTTATCTCCTGTGAGCTTCTGGTCGGCTGCCGCGTCCGCGCTCAGCTTGAAGAAACTGTAAAGGCGGCGACGGACGTATATTCCACCGACTACGAGACGGATTTTCAGTCGGGTCTTCTGAAACTCTCCGCCGAACCGCGCAGCGTAGCGCAAAATCTATCCGTGCGCTCCGCGCTCACATCGGATAAAGGCGAGATACGCTCTGTGTGGGACGTTTTCGCCGAACTGAAAAACCCCGTCTGCCGCCCCGATCCCGACGGAGACCTCGTTCTCACGGGACAGCTCTGCTGCCGCGCTATGGGAAAGACCGCGGACGGAGCGCCGTTCTTCCTCGAAAAGCAGGAGGCGGTAGAACAGAAGATCTCCGCGCAAAACGTCACGCCCGATACTACCGTTGATTTCTGCGTCAACATCACCGACACGGGATTTTCAATAAGATCGGACGGCTCGCTCGAGGTCACCGCGTCCATAGAATTTAAGGGAGACCTGCGCAACGCCGCGCCCTTGGACGCTGTAAGCTCGGTGAAGATCCTCGAGGATAAGCCCAAAGACAAGTCCGACGAATTCGCGCTGCGCATCTGCTACACCAACGACTCCTCGGACTGCTGGAGCATAGCCAAGCAATTCAACACCACAGTCAAGGCGATAATGGAAGAAAACGAAATAGAGGACTGCGACGCGCCGCTTTCAGGCATGATAATCATCCCCACAGTTTAAAGGAGTGTGACAAAGCTTATGAACAATTCAATTTATTCGGATATCGCGAAGCGCACGGGGGGAAATATCTACCTCGGCGTCGTAGGACCCGTCCGTTCGGGAAAATCCACCTTTATCAGCCGTTTTATGAACGATCTCGTTATCCCAAACATCCCCGATGAATTCCGCCGCGAACGAGCCAACGATGAACTGCCGCAATCCTCCGCGGGCAAGACGATCATGACTACCGAGCCCAAGTTCGTCCCCGAGGAAGCGGTCGCTATCGAAACCCCCGACGGCGTAAAGATGAACGTCCGCCTTATCGACTGCGTAGGCTACATAGTTCCCAGCGCCATAGGATATATCGAGAACGAAGCGCCGCGTATGGTCATGACCCCGTGGTTCGATGAGGAGATACCCTTCAATATGGCGGCGGAGGTCGGCACACAGAAGGTCATCACCGACCATTCCACCATTGGGATAGTCGTCACCACCGACGGCAGCATAACCGACATTCCCCGCGAGGAATATCAAGCGGCGGAAGAGCGTATAATCACGGAGCTCAACGAGATAAACAAGCCGTTCGTCGTGCTCCTGAACTGCGAGAACCCCGACAGCGCCGAGAATAAGACGCTTGCCGCCGAGCTTTCGGAGAAATATTCCACCGATGTTATCCCCGTAAACTGCGTAGACCTTGACGAAGCCAAGATACAGGAAATTCTCGGCGCGGTGTTGTTAAAGTTCCCCGTACGCGAGGTCAAGATACGTATGCCCAAGTGGATAACCGCCCTCGAAAAGGATCACTGGCTCAAGAAAGAGGTATTCGGCTGCATCAAGGCACAGGCTGCGGAGATCTCGGGCATCAACGACATCAAGGCGGCTGCCGACGCGATAAGCGGCTGTGAGTATATAAAGCGCGCGTATGCCGAGGACTTAGATCTAGGCACGGGCTCCGGCATTATCGACATTACTTTGCAGAACGAGCTGTTCTACAAGATACTCGGAGAAGCGACGGGTCTCGAGCTCAACAGCGAGAACGATCTTATGCCGTGTATGATAGAGCTCGCAAACATCAAGCGCAAGTACGAGCGTGTCAAGGACGCTCTCGAAGAGGTCGAAGCCACGGGCTACGGCATAGTTCTCCCGCAGATGGACGAACTGACGCTCGAGGAACCCGTGATCATCAAGCAGGGCGGCAAGTACGGCGTTCGGCTGAAAGCCTCCGCGCCCTCTATCCATATGATGAG
>CAYPWI010000036.1:0-3108 GCA_964414395.1 uncultured Ruminococcus sp. | reverse complement strand
GCTGAGATCAAGGCTAAATATATGAAGGTGAAGGACGCTCTCGATGAGGTAGAGGCCACCGGCTACGGAATAGTTATGCCGGATCTCACCGAACTGCGTCTAAATGAACCTGAGATCGTACGGCAGGGAGGCCGCTACGGCGTCAGACTCCGCGCCAGCGCTCCGTCTATACACATGATGAAGGCGGATATAAATACCGAGGTCTCTCCCATAGTCGGCAGCGAAAAGCAGTCCGAGGAGCTGATAAGCTACCTTCTCAACGACTTCGAGGAAAATCCCACCAAGATCTGGGAAAGCAACATCTTCGGAAAATCGCTGTCCGACCTCGTGAACGAGGGGCTGCACAACAAGCTCAACCGTATGCCCGCCGACGCGCGCATGAAACTTCAAGAGACGATACAGCGCATTATCAACGACGGCTGCGGCGGACTTATCTGCATCATACTTTAAGCCAATAATTACATCCTCCTTAGATCAGGCGGCAGCGGACAGTTTTTGTCCCTGCCGCTATTGACTTTTTCTCAAAAATGTGATATAATTTTAATAACTGTTACTTATATCGTTTTGATCCGATCTCTTATGTTCTTACTTCTTCCGGTCTCACTTCTAACAGAAAGGTGTTTATTATGGCAGTTTCACCGTCGATCAAATATTCACGACAGCGCGAGATGATCTTAAATCACGTGAAGAACTTCCCTGTTCACCCCACCGCCGACGAGGTATACACGGCGCTGAAAAAGGACAATCCCGAGCTAAGTCTCGGCACGGTCTACCGTAATCTCAATCTTCTCTGCGAGCTGGGAATGTTGAAGAAGATCCATATCGACAACGCAAAGGAACGCTACGACGTGCGGACAGACCGGCACTCGCATCTTCTCTGCACTGTCTGCAACAGGGTGTTCGACATCACCGACGAGGCGCTTGACGACATAGAAAAGCGCATCTCCGAGAAGTACGGCTATATCGTGGAGGACGTTTCCCTGAACGTCAAGGGAAAATGCGCCGAATGTGCCAAGCTTGAAAAATCGGAAATAGCCGGCAATAACGATGAATAACAAAACGCCCATATCACCGTTTTGATGATACGGGCGTTTTTGTGCAAAAAATTACTTTTCAAGCTCCGCCTTAGTCGCTCTTGTAAACAGGTCGTCTACCTTGTCCTTGTCGATCTTGGTCATAAGCGAAACTACAACGATCGCCGCAAGCCCCAAGAAGAACGCGGGGAGCAGCGAGTACACGCCCGTGCCGCTAAGAACGGGCACGCTCTCCCAGATGATGACCGACGCTCCGCCCGTGATAAATCCCGCCACAGCGCCTTGAATGGTCATTCTCTTCCAGAACAGCGACATAAGCATCGCGGGACCGAACGCCGCGCCGAGACCCGCCCACGCGTAGGAAACAAGTCCCATAACGGAGCTGTCCTTGTCAAGCGCTATCAGATACGCGATCACCGCGACAAGAATTACCGCGCCGCGCGAGATCCACATAAGGGTCTTCTCACTCGCGTTCTTCTTGAACAGCTTGAATATATCGTTCGTCACCGCCGAGGAAGTAACCAGCAGCTGAGAATCCGCCGTGCTCATGATAGCGGCTAAGATCGCCGAGAGTATCACGCCCGCGATAAGCGCGGGGAGCAAGGAAGAGGACAGGAACATAAAGATCTTCTCGCTCTCGCCCTTTTCGTTGAACTGTCTAAGCAGATCGGCGTTCTCGGGCGAGTTGAGGAACGCCATTCCGAGCACTCCGACAAGCACCGCCGCCGCGAGGGTCACGAACACCCACACGGTCGCGATGATACGGGATTTCTTGATAAGGTCGCTGCTCTTGATCGCCATAAAGCGGACTAAGATATGCGGCATACCGAAGTATCCCAATCCCCAAGCGAGACCCGAAACGATAGTGGTTATCGCCAAGGAGCCGTCAGAATTATGGATAAAGCTGAGATAATAGTCCTTGATCATGCCGTTCGCCAAAGCGTTATTGAACGCCGCGCCGAAGTCTGGAACATTGAACAAAATAACGATAGGAACGACCACCAGAGCCGCAAACATCAGCAGCCCTTGGATAAGATCGGTCCAGCAGACCGCCATAAACCCGCCGAGGAACGTATACGAAATAATTATCAGCGCGCCTATGGTCAGCGCGGGAATGTATTCAACTCCGAACACGAACTCAAAAAGCTTCGCGCCGCCGCTGAACGCCGACGCGGTGTAGATAAGGAAAAAGAAGAAGATGATGACCGCGCACACCAGTCTTACAACGGGCGAGGAAGTGAAAAATCTCTTCTGGAAATACTCGGGGATCGTGATAGCGTCACCCGCCGCGTATGACATTTTTCTCAAACGCGCCGCGCAAATGCGCCAATTGAGATAAGTACCGATAAACAGTCCGATAGCTATCCAGCTTTGAGTAAGACCGCCCACCAGCACCGAACCGGGCAGACCCATAAGCAGCCAGCCGCTCATATCGGAAGCCTGGGCGGATATCGCGGTCGTCCAGCTGCCGAGCTTTCTGCCGCCTAAAAAGTAGTCGGACATATTCTTTGACTTCTTAAACGACCAGATACCGATCGCCAGGATCACCAGCGCGTACAGCACAAAGGCGATCACCGTATAAATATTGAATTCCATAAATGTCTCCCTTTTTGTCAATTTTGCGAAAATATAAACACGTGCTTTTTAATTATATCACATTTTACACATTTTTGCAAGTACTTTTTACGATTTATGCGCCTAATGAACCGCAAACGCAAATAAAAAGCCGCCCGATCTCTCGAGCGGCTTTAGGCTTGGCTGCTTGGCAGGCGTTATAGCGCGCAAAGTGCGCTCCATAACTATCAACTATACACTGTCAACTGTCAACCGAAAAAGATCTCCCGGACTATTGCCCGGAAGATCTCTTTGAATATTGAGTTTCAGAGGTGATTACTTGGTGGTGTTCTGAGAATAGCTTTCAACCATCTTTTTTACCATCATTCCACCGATAGATCCCGCCTGTCTCGCGGTGAGGTCGCCGTTGTAGCCGTTGTTCAAAGTTACGCCGACTTCGTTGGCAGCCTGCATCTTAATGCTGTTAAGGTTAGCCTTAGACTGTTTGTTAGACATAATA
>CAYPWI010000035.1:0-10496 GCA_964414395.1 uncultured Ruminococcus sp. | reverse complement strand
TTGCCCGACAGTGTTATGCGCGCCAGCGCATAACCCGACCTCCCGAAGGGTTGTCACCCACACCGCGCGGCATTACCCTGCCAAGGGTAAAAAACGAACTGACGGCTCGTCCGCCGTCGAAGGACAAAAAGCGCCGTCCGCGCTCTCGGACAAAAAAGCCCCGTCCGCGCTCTCGGACAAATTCCCCGCCATTTCCGACGGCGTGTACAATATTCACAAATATTCCCTCGAAAATATGCAATTATTTGTACATTTAGTATCTTGCAAAACCAAGTACAATGTGTTATACTATCTACAGACAGTAAATGTCGGATAACTTTTGAATGTCTACCTTGCGTTACAAGGTAGGCGGGCTGGATGCTTAGAGACTTGGAGAACGGTCAGCCGTGATAAAAGCGGCAGATTAAAATATCGCGCGGAGCGCGCACCAAAATTATCCATTTTCCATTATAGATTATCAATTGTTTATCGAGGTGAGGGTATATGAATTCACAGCTGAAAAGGGGCACTCTGGAGCTTTGCGCGCTCAGCGTGGTGAACAGGAGCGACTGCTACGGCTACGAGCTTGTGAACAGGATCTCAAAATGTATGGAGATAACCGAAGGCACCATATATCCGCTGATGAAAAGGCTCAAGGACGGCGGGCTCATCGAGAGCTATATAGTGGAGTCGCCCGAGGGTCCTCCGCGAAAGTATTACAAGATCACCGAGCCGGGGCAGGAAGAACTCAGACGGCTGGAGGAAGAGTGGCACGTCTTCGCGCGGAGCATCAACGAGCTTTTGAAAGGGGGTACCGATCAGTTATGAAAGCGACGAGCAAACAGGAGTTTTTCGAGCTGTTGGGTCACGAGCTGAACAGGATCGGGATAGAAGATACAAACGATATCTTCGCGGATTTTGAGGAGCATTTCACGGACGGCGCTATGCGGGGAATTCCCGAGGACGAGACCGCCGAGCGTTTGGGCGATATCAAGGAGATAGCGAGAAGTTACCTGAACCTCGAAAGCTCGCGCATAAACAGCATTATGGCGCGCGATGTGGAGCGCCGCAGGGTCAGTCTCACCAAACCCGGACAGAGCGTCCCCGCCGACCTCTCGCTTATCGGGAACGGTTCGTCTAAGGAAGCGCAGAATTCCGACAATATCAGAGAATATACTCCCGAGCATCTTTCGGGTGAAATATACCCGCAGTCTCAAAACGGCGCTCCGAGTTACGACTTCGGCAGCAGCGTTCCCCGATCGGGAACATCGGGCGCGGCTTCTCAACCGAGCGGCGATCGGAGTACTTCCGGAACATCTTCCGCGGCTTCCGGTACGACCTCAAATCCCGGAAGCTCCAATAATAACGCGAATTCCGCAGCCTCTTCTAACTCGGGAAATTCGAGCAATTCGGGCAATTCTTCCAACAGCGGAACAAGCGGAAAAAGCGTCGCGGACGCGTTCTCGGACGCGGGGAAGGCGGCGCTCGACGCGGCTAAGCTGACGGGTCAGGTCGTGGCTGACGCGTTCAAGCAAAGGGGCGCGGAGGTCAAGGACGCGATGAAGAACGCCGAGAAGACTGCCGCCGAAGCAATAAAGGCGGCAGGTCACTCCGCGGCTGACGCGATGAAGGCGGCGGGGCAGTCCGCGGCGGACGCTGTGCGCGGCGCGAAGTCCAAGAAGCAGGACGACGCGGCTTTCCGCCCCTCGGACACCTACCGCGAGAATATGAACGGTTCGGGCATATCAAGCTCGCCGAGCCGCGCGGCGGAGCTCCCCAAGGACTTCATCAAGGGCAAGAGCGGCTATAAGATCATCGGCGTATCGGATCTCAAGCCGAATGTCAACGCCGGAAAGCTTATTCTCGCGATCCTGCTTGACGTGTTCGTCTGGAGCTGGCTCGTTCCCTCCGTTATCGCGCTGTTCTTCTCCATAGCGGGCGGAGCGCTGGGCATGGCGGGCGAGGCGTTTCGGGCGATATTCTCCGGGTACGATTATGTGCAATATCATATGATCAGCCGCGTATTCCTGGCTCTGGGCTTCGTGTCGCTGGCGGTGCTGCTGATAAATCTGGCGGTCTTCGCGGTCAAGCTGTTCATAAGGCTCATCAAGTTCATCATAAATCTGCACATCAAGGCTATTTACGATCTGTAAGGAGGGGATAACGATGAAAGGTTTTATCACATCACTGATAGCAAGCGTTATCTTCTTCGTGGGGTTCGGGATAAGCGTGGCTGTCCTGGGAATGGATACCGGCGCGGTGAGCGTATACTATAATGATGAAAAGATCGACTATTCCAACGGCGACGGGGTCATTATCAGCGGGAACACCATAAGCTCCGAGGAGTGGAAGATAAACGAGGATTTTATGGATATAAAGATAAATTCCTCGGGCATAAGCACCGTTGTGAGCTGTTCGGATCGCAGCAATATATTCGTAAGTCTCAACAATAACGGAAAGAAAAACGTTCACATAGACGCAACCGCCTCTCTGAACGATCTCAGCAAGACGCGTGTTCTGACGCTGAATGTCAGCCCCGCATCCAATTCGATCTTCTCGAATATGTCGTTCGGGTTGGCGAATTGGCTTGGCAGCCTCTTTACCGGGAGTTATTCGGGTGTGCAGCTAAGCATCGAGCTGCCGAAGAAGCTCTATGACCTGCTTGATATCGACCAGGGTTCGGGCAGCGTATATGTGAACGAGTTCTACGCGCGGACAAATATGATAGATATAGGCTCGGGATACTTTGAGCTTACACGTGAGGACAAGGATACCGTCTCCAATGTGTTTGAACTGACGCTCGGCTCGGGCAGTGTGTCCGTAAAGGGCATGAGGACGGATAAATACGAAATTGAAGCCGGTTCGGGCAGCTATAACATCGAAGGGCTTACCGGTGAGGGCGCTATCGATATGGGCAGCGGGAGCGGATATATTGCCTTCGATAAATTCAACGGCGCTTGCGATCTGGATATGGGCAGCGGCTATCTCCAAGTAGTTCTCCCGAATAAAGCGGGCGCGAATATAAAATGCGACATAGGCTCGGGCTCCGTCGATATAAACGCGGGCGGAATAAAGAAGACGGTTCGGGCGAACAACGATTACGAGACCATTATGCTCGGCAGCTGCGGAAGTGTCCTCGATATAGATATGGGCTCGGGGTATATTGAGATCTGCGACCCAGCGGCTATTGCAGGGGTCATATATGAGGATGACGCGGAATACGCGTATACGTTCCCCCCGGAAGTCGGCAATATCGGCGTGGTGACATATCGATCCTATCCGAATACAGATGGGGTATCTTCGGTACCTCTCGAGATAGCGGTGACCGAAGATATAACGTTCGCTCCCGAGTTCGGCGAGGCGGGATGTGCTGCCGAATGACGGTTATCCGCGAAGCGGGGCGGCAAGTTCAAGCACAAGAGCAGGCGGAAATTCTCCCAAAATGGACACCTAACTTAAGCATCATCTCACTCCGCCGCCCTGTTTCGCATAACATATATTTAAGGAATTAGTATAAAGTTTTCCATTCTGAAAGGAGAATTATCATGGCTGACAAGCAAGTCTACACATTCACAAACGAGATAGACGAGGTCGAGATCGGTTCGCGCGGCGCGAAGATCGCGGTCGAGTCCACCGACGGCGCGGCGATCATCGCCGAGTACGACACCCCCTATGACAGACCCGAGCTCTGCGCGGTGCTCTGCGGCAAGCGGCTGACGTTCAAGGAGACCTTTGATTTTCGGAGCATATTCTGCAGGTCGACGGAAGGGTATCAGATAACCGTAAAGCTGCCGAAAAAGCTCTATAAGACGCTGCGCGTCAACACGGCGAGCGGCGGCGTGGAGATCAACGACCCCGATATCACCGCGGAGCTGTTCGATCTGAACACGGCTTCGGGCAATGTGGACATCAACACGTTCTTCGAGAGCGTGAAGATCAAGACCGCCTCGGGCAATATAACGCTTTGCGGCGCGTCCGATAAGACCGCCCGCTCGCTTGAGCTGAACGCCGCCTCGGGAAACATCGCCATCAGCGGATACAGAGCGGAGAAGTTCTCCATAAACTCCGCATCGGGCAAGACGACCTACACGGGCGCTTCGGGCGAGGGCAGGATAAACGTTACCTCGGGCAAGATAAACGTCACCTACGCCGAGTGGAACGCCGATCTTAAGATCAGCGCGGTAAGCGGCAGCGTGAACATCGCGCTCCCCGAGGACAGCGGCGCGAAGATAAAGTTCGAAGGCGTTTCGGGAACGGTCAAGACCGATCTCGGCAGCACGGACGGAAGCCTCATAAGTCTCGGCAAGGGCACGGACGGGGAATTCGGCGGCAGCAACAAGCACGAGCTGACCGTAAACCTCGTAAGCGGCACGGTGACGATAACGAAGGGCAGCGGCATCACCGACGAGGAGAAGACCGTTGATATGACCGCGCAGTTCGTTGAGGAAAAGGCGGAATAACACAAGCATAACGGGCGCGAACGCCACATAAAGCGTCCGATGCGATAAAAGGGGGGCTGTGAAAAACAGCCCCTTTTCCGCTTATTCTTCCATATCCTGTTTCGCGAATCCTTCCATTACCGCGTAAAAATCCGGCATCGCCTTTTTAAAATTCAGCGGTCTGAACGTCTTGGAGTCCACAAACCCGTGCGCGCTGGTCCCGACGGCGAGTATCTGTTCCTCGCCCTCGCGGCGAACCTCGTATTCAAACTCTATCCTCGCGGGCGAGAACCGCGTTATCCTCGCGGTTATGCACAGAGTATCGTCATACCTCGCGGGGAGCTTGTATCTGCACGATATTCCCGTAACGGGCAGCATAACGCCGCGCTTCTCCATATCGGAATAGCTCATTCCCGCCGCCTTGATATAATCCGTCCGCGCTATCTCGAACCATATCGGATACATCGAGTGATGGACTACCCCCATCTGGTCGGTCTCGACATAGCGCACGGCGAGCCTTGTCGTGTTCGGCATTACTTCTGCCCCCTCTTGGACTGTATAAATCCCGCGCAGAACGCCTTTGCGCGCTCGGGGAACAAATTCGTAAGCATAATAAACGCTTTGTGGAACTTCGTTTCCGTGATCAGCGTCGTTCCGCCGAACATCTCGCGCACCGCGTGTTCAGCGAGCTTGGCGCTGGGATAGGGCGGAATGGTGAACTTCACGTTCGCCGTCTCGCTGAACTCAGTCGCCACGGGACCGGGGCAGAGCATAGTTACCTTTACATGGCTGCCGCTTCTGCGGAGCTCCTCGGCGACCGCGTAGGTCATACGCATAACATACGCCTTGCTCGCGTAGTATGACGAGAAGAACGGTCCGGGACAGAACGCCGCCTCGCTTGCCGTGTTCAGTATAAACCCGATATCGCGCTTCTTGAAATCCCGCAAAAACAGCTTGAACAGGATATGAAACGCCTTGACGTTTACATCCAGCATATCAAGCTCGCGCTCGATGTTCGTCTCGGTGAACTTCCCGAACACGCCGAACCCCGCGTTGTTGATCAGAATATCCACATCGTACTTCTTTACCGCGTCGTAGAGCTTGAACACCTGATCTTCCTTCGACAGATCGGCGGTGATGCACTTCACCTTCACCCCGTACTTGTTGATTATCTCATGCTTGAGCTCCGACAGCCTGTCGCGCCGCCGTGCCGTGAGAATAAGACTTATCCCGTGTTTTGCCAGACTTCGCGCGATATCGCGCCCGATCCCCGAGCTTGCGCCCGTAACTAAAGCTATCATGAATTTCTCCTTATTTTAAAAGCAATTCGCGAACCGAAAAACCTCTCCGCTGCGCTGCGAGGTTTTTCTAGCCGGTTGACGCGGCGTTTCGTGCTCGCTTCGCTGCGCGCGGAACGCCGCGCCAACCGCTTTCGCGAATTGCATCGCTTTCCGGTTTGTTGTTCCGGTGGCAGCGCGCTTTTAATGCGCCGCCTTGGTGTTGTCTTGGCGGCAACGCGCCTTTTGATGCGCCGCCTTGGTGTTGCTTTGGCGGCAGCACTTATATATTATCTATTCTGAACGGCGCGAGTGGGAGATTAAAGCCGCTGAACACATTTACCTCTCCGTAATTTTTCCAGAGATATCTCGCGCCGCAGGGGTGCTCTATGCCGTCCGCGCTGAGGAATATCCTCGTTCCCGAAACGTCGGCGTACGCGGGCACATACACTCCGTCCTCGCCGCAGATCTCAAACTCGTTCGGCTCGCCTTCCAGCTTGAAGCCCGCGCGTATGTTGTCAAACTGCAATTCCAGCGTGTCGCCGCGTCTGATCGCGTTCTTGAATATCGGCGCGCTCGCGCCGTCGCAGCCGCCGTAAACGACCTCCAGCGTCTGCATGGCGAAACGTCTGCCCACCTCGCGCTTCTCGAGCGGGTGAACGGTGTCCTTTTCGCCGCAGTCCAGAAGCACGACTATTCCCGTGTTCTTTATCGTTTTGTAGACGCGCATCTGCGCCTCGCGGATAATGCTCCAGCTGTCGCCGTCGGGGTCCCTTCCGCCGAATACCGGGAGCTGCCCGATTATGAACGTCAATTCATCATCGCGCCAATCCTCGCGCCAATTCCTGATAAGATTTGTAAGTCCCGTATAATACGCTTCGGGGTGCGGCGCGTCGTTCTCGCCCTGATACCACAGAACGCCCGCCATACTGTACGGCGCTATCCTCTTTATCAGGCTCTCGTAAAGAAGGCTAGGCGATCTCGGACTGCACGGAGCGGGCACGGGCGCGGGCTTGTCGCCGATCGCCGCGTAGCACTTGGTGTCGTTGGGTTCCTCCGCCGTCCTGAAATACTCCTCGCGCTTTTCCTTCCACTCGGCGTATTTCTTCTGATACTCGTGATAATCAGCCGTCGCCTGTTCGGGGGTGGTCTTCGCCATCGCCTCGTCAAACTCGTCAAACCAAACGCTTATCGCGCCGCGGCTGAATTTCCTGCCGAGCCAGCATGAAATGCTCGTTCCGCCCCAATTACAGTTTATTATTCCGACGGTAACGTCCATATATTCGCTCATCAGCTTCGCGCAGTGATACGCCACAGCGCTCCAGTGCGCCGCGTCCTCCTTATCGGAGAAGTCCGACCAGTGCGCCGCCCTGAACGCTTCCTCGTAATCCTCATCATAAGTGGTCTTGCGGGGAACATTGAAGCAGCGAACATCGTCGGTCACGTCGTTTTCGAGGATCTCTTTTCCGCCCACCGACTCGATCAGCTCCACCTGCATATTGGACTGACCGCCCGCGAGCCATACCTCGCCTATGGCGACGTTCTCGAACGTGACGAAATCCTCATCGTCCTCGACCGTCATGCTCATAAAGCGGCACGCGCCCATCGGCGAGAACACGACCTTCCACTTCCCGCCCGAAACGACGCAGGATTCCGTTTTGCCGCAGAGCGTGACGGAAACAGTGACCCCGTCCTCGCCCGTGCCGAACACGGGAATGTTCTTTCCGCGCTGGAGCACCATTTTGTCGGTGAACAGCGGCGCTACCTGAAATTTGCTCATATAAAACGACCCCCATGATAATGTATAATGTGAAATTGATAATGGATAATTTCGGAATCATACTATTATAAGAACTTGCAAAGCAGATCTCATAATATCTTATTGTCTCATTATCAATTATAGATTACCAATTAACATTATACCATAATGATCCAAAAAAGTCAAGTGAAAACAACGACTGTGAAAGAATTTTAAAAATCCGCTTTACAAACGCGGAAAAAAATGCTATAATATATGCGGCTGCTCCGAAGCGATTAGGGACCTCGCTCCCCCGCGCCGCGGCTGCCGCTCTGTCCCTTTAAAAATTATTACAAGGAGTGATCTCTTTGCTTCGATTGGCACGATATCTTAAAGAATTCAAATTGAACGTGACGATCGGTCCTTTGTGCAAGCTGACCGAGGCTATATTCGAGCTTATAGTCCCTCTCGTCATGGCGGAAATGATCGACGTCGGAATAAAAAACGGCGACCGCGATTATATCCTCCGCCACGGCGTGACGCTCGTTATCCTCGCGGTCTGCGGACTGGCGTTCGCTCTGGTCTGCCAGTACATGGCGAGCGTCGCCTCTCAGGGCGTGGGAACGCGTCTGCGCGGCGATCTCTATAAGCACATCAACACGCTCTCGTACAAGGAGCTTGACAAGCTCGGCACGGCGGCTCTCGTGACGCGCATCTCCAACGACGTAAATCAAGTCCAGACCGCCGTCGCCATGCTTATAAGACTTGTCGTCAGAGCGCCGTTTCTGGTCATCGGCGCGACGATCATGGCGTTCTCGATATCGCCGCGGCTGTCGCTGATCTTCTTCTGTGCTATGGCGGTGATAGTTCTCGTTATGGTGCCTATAATGAAGGCGACCGTGAAGCTTTTCAAAAAGCAGCAGAAGTCGCTTGACGGAATTTCGAGAATAACCCGCGAGAACCTTACTGGCGTGCGCGTGGTGAGGGCGTTCGCGCGGCAGGATCACGAGACGGAGCGCTTCGAGGACACCACGGAGGAATACCGAAAATTCGCCGTGAAGGCGGGGCGCATTAACGCGCTTTTAAACCCCGCGATCTTCATCGCCGTGAACATCGCGTATCTTCTGATCGTATTCTTCGGCGCGGCATTTGTCGGGAATGAGATCGACGGTCTGACGCAGGGCAAGGTCATCGCGCTCGTGAACTATATGACGCAGATCTCCCTCGCGCTGGTCGTTGTCGCAAATCTGGTGACGATCTTCACCCGCGCCGCGGCTTCCTCGGCGAGAATAAACGAGATCTTCGATATGAAGAGTTCAATAGTCGGCGCGGAGAATTCCCCGAAAACGGATAAGAACGCCCCCGCCGTTGAGTTCGACAACGTGAGCTTCTCCTATGTGGGCGGCGAGAACTCGCTTGATGATATCTCGCTTACTTTAAAGCGCGGAGAAACGCTCGGTATCATCGGCGGCACGGGCTCGGGCAAGACAACGCTTGTGAACCTGCTCTGCCGCTTCTATGACGTTGACAGCGGCGCTGTGAAGATCAACGGCGCGAATGTAAAGGATTATCCGCTGAAAGATCTTCGGCGGCTTATCGGGATAGTTCCTCAAAAGGTGGAATTACTCAGCGGCACATTGCGCGATAATATGACGCTCGGCAGAAAAGATATCCCCGACGAGCGCATTTACAAGGCTATTGAGACCGCGCAGGCGGCGGACTTCGCCAAAGACCTTGACAGTATCGTTCTCCAAGGGGGCAAGAACTTCTCGGGCGGACAGAAGCAGCGTCTGACGATCGCGCGGGCGGTGGCTCAGGATCCCGAGATACTGATCCTCGACGACAGCTCCAGCGCCTTGGACTACGCCACGGACGCGGCGCTCCGCCACGCGCTGAGAGAGCTTCCGATGACCTGCGTTATCGTTTCTCAAAGGGCGAATTCCATTATGCACGCGGACAAGATAATCGTGCTTGACGACGGACGCGCGGCGGGCATAGGCACTCACGCGGAGCTTCTGAAAAACTGCCCCGTTTATTACGAGATATGCGCGACGCAATACTCCGAGGAGGAGCTTGCGGAGCAGATGAAGGAGGGCGCGGAAAATGGCTGAATTTGAGAATAAAAAGCTCACCAAAAAGGGCGCTCTCGGGCGTATCCTCAAATATATGAAGGGGCAGATACCGCTTGTTGTTTTGGCGATAATCTGCGCGGCGGGGAGCGTGCTTTTGTCGCTTTACACCACCGTGCTGATCGGTCGGGCTATAGACTGTATAGACGCGGAGCCGCCGCAGTATCCCGAAGGCTCCATGCACATATTCATAAAATATCCCGACCCCTATATTGACGACGATACGTTGGCGGCTACACTCATCAAGATCGCGGTAATTATCCCCGCCGTGGCGCTTTTGCAGTGGCTGATGTATTTTTCCACGAATAAGATCACCCACAAGACCGTGAAAAATCTGCGCGGGGACATCTTCGCGCATCTTCAAAAGCTCCCGCTGAAATATATCGACGCGAAGTCGCACGGCGACATTATAAGCCGCGTGGTGAACGACGTTGACGCGGTCTCAGAGGGTCTTCTTCAAGGCTTTCAGCAGCTGTTCACGGGCGTGGTGACGATCATCGGCACATTGGTGTTTATGGTATCATTGAACTGGCAGATAACGCTTGTCGTCGTCTGCATAACGCCGCTCTCGTTCGCTGTGGCGGCGGTGATCTCGAAGCTCTGCTTCAATAAGTTCAAGGAACAGTCGGCGATAAAGGGCGAGCTTACAGGCTATATCGACGAGCACATCGGCGGACAGCGATTAGTAAAAGCGTTCGGGTTTGAGGAGACCGCCGAGGAGCAGTTCGGGGAGATAAACGAGCGGCTGAACGTCTGCGGACGGCGCGCGCAATTTTATTCCGCGCTGACGAACCCCTGTACGCGCTTCGTGAACTCGCTGGTCTACGCGGGCGTGGGAATATTCGGCGCTCTGAACGCCGTCAAGGCGGTCTCGGGCGGATTTACCGTCGGCGACCTGAGCTGCTTTCTGCACTACGCGAACCAGTACACCAAG
>CAYPWI010000034.1:0-10880 GCA_964414395.1 uncultured Ruminococcus sp. | reverse complement strand
CCCCCCCCCCCCCCCCCCCCCCCCCCCCCCCCCCCCCCCCCCCCCCCCAACCGCGCGGCATTACCCTGCCAAGGGTAAATTACAAATTGACGGCTAGTCCGCGCCGAGCGGAAAGGTTATGCGCTAAATCATAATTTTACTCATCGTCGAGCTTCAGCACCGCCATAAACGCCTCCTGCGGTACTTCCACCGTGCCGAAGCGGCGCATACGCTTCTTGCCCTCTTTCTGCTTTTCGAGCAGCTTCTTCTTACGCGTGATATCACCGCCGTAGCACTTCGCCAACACGTCCTTGCGCAGCGCCTTGATCGTCTCACGCGCGATTATCTTGCCGCCCACGCACGCCTGAATGGGGATCTCGAACAACTGCCGCGGGATATGCTCTTTCAATTTCTCCGCCATTTTGCGGGCGCGGGTGTATGCGCTGTCCGCGTGGACGATAAACGACAATGCGTCGATAACTTCGCCGTTAAGCATGATATCCAGCTTCACGAGCTTGGAGGGCGAGAAGCCCTTGATCTCGTAATCATAGCTCGCGTAGCCGCGCGTGCGCGATTTCAGCGCGTCGAAGAAGTCGTAAACTATCTCGTTCAGCGGCAGTTCGTAGTGAAGATCTACGCGGTTCTGATCGATATATTTCATATCCTTGAACACGCCGCGGCGGTTCTGGCAAAGTTCCATTATATTCCCTACATAGTCCGAGGGCGCGTAAACGTGCGCGTTCACTATCGGCTCGTACGCCTGCTTTATAAGCGTCGTGTCGGGGAAGTCCATGGGGTTGTCTATCATCTTGATCTCGCCGTCCGTCGTCTCTATCTTGTAGACGACGCTGGGTGCGGTCGTGATTATGTCGAGATCGTATTCGCGCTCGATGCGTTCCTGAATGATATCCATATGGAGCAGTCCCAGAAATCCGCAGCGGAAGCCGAAGCCCAGCGCTATGGAGCTTTCGGGCTCAAACGACAGTGAAGCGTCGTTCAATTGCAGCTTTTCCAATGCGTCGCGCAGATCGGGATATTTCGCGCCGTCGGCGGGATAAATTCCGCTGAACACCATGGGGTTGACTTCTCTGTAACCCGACAGCGGTTCGGCGGCGGGGTTTGCGGCGTTCGTCACCGTATCGCCGACCTTGGTGTCACCTATGGACTTGATAGACGCGGCGATGTAGCCGACCTCTCCCGCTTTCAGTTCTCCGGACGGCACAAGCTCGGTAGCGCCCATATATCCCACTTCCACGGTGGAGAATTCCGCGCCGTTCGCCATCATGCGTATGCGGTCGCCGGGCTTTACCGTGCCTTCCTTAACGCGTACATATACGATAACGCCCTTGTAGCTGTCGTAGTAGCTGTCGAAGATCAGCGCCTTCAAGGGCGCGTCGGGATCGCCCTTGGGCTTGGGTATCTTGTGAACGATCTCCTCCATGACCGCGTGGATATTCGTGCCCATTTTGGCGGAGATCTCGGGCGCGTCCATAGCTTCGATGCCGATGACGTTCTCGACCTCTTCCTTGACCTCTTTCGGGTGCGCCGAGGGGAGATCTATTTTGTTGATCACGGGAACGACCTCGAGATCGTTCTCCACTGCGAGATAGGTGTTCGCCAGTGTCTGGGCTTCTATGCCCTGGGAAGCGTCCACTATCAGAATAGCGCCCTCGCAGGCTACAAGAGACCGCGACACCTCATAGTTGAAATCGACGTGACCGGGGGTGTCGATCAGATTGAAGATGTAGTCTTCTCCGTCGTCGGCTTTGTATTTCAGACGCACCGCGCGGGCTTTTATCGTTATCCCGCGCTCGCGCTCGATATCCATATTATCGAGCAGCTGTTCTTCCATATCGCGGAGCGCCACGGTCTCGGTCTGCTCGAGGATCCTGTCCGCTAATGTGGACTTGCCGTGGTCAATATGCGCGATTATGCAGAAATTCCTTATTTTATTTAAATATTCTTCGTTCAATTTATTTGCCCTCCGCAGAGTATTATTTTACCGCAAACAGTTCCAGATAGACTATAAACCCGAACGCCGCCGTGATCAGCAGCAGAAACGGTATACCGAAGATAAGCTCCCATTTGAACAGCGGCATCGGTACTTTTTCTTCGGGTCATTTCTGTCATAAAAGACGTTGAATTCGGCGCCGTAGTCAAATTTATTCTCGAAATACAATTTTCCGAAAAGACTCGTCTTATAGACCAGCTTTGTGTCGTAATATTCGTTGTTTTCAAGCTCGAAGGAATATTCAAACACGGGATAATACCATACTTTGTTGGGTCCGCCGCTTATCCTGCGGACTTTTTTGACGACTTCAAAGCTGTTTATATAGCCCGCGCTATACTTTCTGCGGCGCATGAACAGCAGATCTCCGATATGGGGAAAGCCAAAGTGCAGGAATAAGAACATAACTCCGCCGTATATTACAGTTATCACGATCGGGACAACTATTTTAGTTACAATGGAGACGCTTTCGTCAAATAACATTGATTTTTCCTTTCTTTTACTGATCCTCGTTATATTCCGCGTCGAGATGATATTCTATAAGCTCCGGCTTTTCGAGGAATTCATCATTGCGCTCTAGGTCAAGGTATCCTATCCGAAATTAAACGCTATAATGATCGCCGGAACGAACAGCACGGCTAAGACTATCAGTACCTTCCACCAAAGACTTTTACCGTATTTCAGCTGACAGTCGGCAATGAATTTCTGCGGATCTTCACTGTCGTAGTGCAGCACTATTTTGTCGCCTGCTTTGCCGATATTCCTCCCGCATTGGAACGAGACGGAGCGGGGCTGCCCCGTATTGTCGGTAAATGAGCAGGTTATTATATAATGCCCCGGTGTCTCGTATCCGTCGGAATAGCTCTCATAACCGCGCACCCATTCCGCGCTTATTATCTCCCCCATCGTTTTGACGGGTTTTTTCAGGCTCTTGTAAATCCTTGAATGATAGGTACAGATATAGACTATAATGGCGGTGAGAGCGGCGATCATCAAGACTGTTCCGCAGATGCCTATTATGATGACGTTTTTTTCGTTCATATCAATTATCCTCATTGTATTCCGCGTCCAGATGAAGCTCTATAAGCTCCAGCTTTTCGAGGAACTCTTCCTGCGTCTCCCAATTCGGCAGCTCGTATTCCTTATAGCGGTCGTTTTTCATCAGCTGGCGGACTACATACAGATCGTTTTTTCGATTTGTCGTGGACTCTTTATATTCTCTCAGTGGCGCGAATACCCCGTACTGCCCCTCAAGCTTGTATATGATGAATTCCCCGAACTGATAGGCGTTTACGCCGTTGCCCGTAAAGAGCGTTTTTATTGTGGAATTCTCGATATCGAGCGGGGTCTCGTTCAGTGTGAAGATCGCGAGCGGCTCGTCTCTCATGTGGATCTTATCGTGCTCGGAAGCTACGTCCTTGTACTTGGTCTCGTCATATTGAAAATTCCCGGGAAGAAGATAGTAGTGGCTCGAGGGGTTCTGATAGCACTGTATCACGGTGAATTTCTCGGCGCCGTTATCCTTGACATACACCGTGTCCTTCGGCGCGTAGAATAACCCGATGACGAACTTTATCGCGAATATGAATATTCCCGTCGATACAAGTACTATCAGCATCGGCAGGCATTTTAAAAACAAGTCCTTGAATTTTTGCTTGGTCATTGCTGCTCCTTTTTTATCTAGTCAAACCACGCGTTTTCGGTGAATTCGTTCCATTGGAAAAGAACGGCATCGCTAGAGAATTCTATCTCGCAGAACCCCGCGTCCTCGCCGTCCTTCCACGCGTCGCACATAAACACCGCGCCGTCGGGAAGGATCTTAAAATCGAGGACTTCAAACTCCAATTCGGGGATCTCTTCAAGCGTGAGCGGCTTACATTCGGTCTCGGGAAAGCCCTCGCCCGCTTCGTAATATGTGTTCCCGAGCGATACCTCGCCTTTGATGAATTTCCCGTTTTTCAGCACCACGGCGGCTTTTCCCGTGTGCTTGCTGTGACCCGTGTCGTTTTGCGGACAGTCCTTGAAAACGTCGAAGCCGTCCTCAAAAACGGCTGAAATATCATCGCCGAATATCCACTCCGTTATATCGCAGTCGTGGAGCGTAACGCCCGTGTCGGCGCTGTATTTGAAGTTCATTCTTCGCCCTCCGTCTTTCGATAATCGGCGCTGAGCTGCCCGCAGGCGGCTTTCAGTTCCGCGCCGAACTCGCGGCGTTTGGTGGCGATCACGCCGTGTTCTTTGAGTATCTTGCAGAACTCCGACAGCTTGCCCTCGTCGGGCTTTCTGTAAACGCTGTCGGTGGAATTGTACGGAATGAGATTTACGTACATATCGCGCTTCCCGATAAGCTCCGCCAGCTGCACGGCGTGTTCTTCCTTGTCGTTGAAGCCGCCCAACAGGATATATTCAAGCGTCACGCGCTTTTTGGTCTTCTCGGAATAATACTCCGCGGCTTTGAGAACTTCCTCGATCGGATATTTTCTGTTTATGGGCATGATCTCGCTTCGGAGTTCGTCGTTCGGCGCGTGGAGGCTGATCGCCAGACTGTAGGAGCGCTCACGCTCGGCGAACGCTTTTATTCCCGGAACAAGTCCGCAGGTGGAGACGGTTATGTGCCGCCTGCCTATGGCAAGCCCGTTATCGTCGGATATCAGATCGCAGAAGCGGCAGACCGTCTCGAAATTATCAAAAGGCTCGCCTATGCCCATAACGGACACGCCGTCGATCTTACAGTCGAATTCGCGGGAGATCGCGAGGACTTGTCCCGTTATCTCCGATAGGTCGAGATCGCGGCGCTTCTTCATCATGCCGCTCTGGCAGAACGCGCAGCCCATATTGCAGCCTATCTGTGTGGAAACGCAGACGCAGTTCCCGAAGCGCTGCCGCATAAGCACGGTCTCGGCGTACTCGCCGTCGGAGAGCTTTAAAAGCAGCTTCGCCGCGTCCTCACACTCGGTCTTTCTCACCACCTCGGGCAGCTCGAACGTGAAGTCCTTTTTCAGCCTTGAGGTGACGCGCTCGGCGAAGCCGTAACCGTCAAAGTCCGTTTTATTTTCTCTGTATATCCCGTTGAATACAGTCTTAGCCTTGGCGGGATTTTCGCCGATATCGGAAAAGTATTTTCTTAATTCTTCAAGGGTAAACCCGTAAATATTCATGTATAACGCTCCGACAGTCAATTTTTTCCTATTATATAATATCACAAAATCTCGGCTTTGTCAACAGGTTTCGGAGATTTTGTATACTTGATTTTGCGCGGCGAGTGTGGTATAATGTATATAACGAAAGGGGGATCTGTTATGTTGAATTCCGACGAAATTGAACGCGTGACCGAGAGGAACGGCAGAGTGTTTGTTGAAAAGCGCTTTGATTTTTCTTTTCCTCAGGAAATACATACCGCTATAGAAAATCTGAAAAACGCCTATCTGGATAACTCCTCGCTGCTGGACTGCTATATCGAGGAACTGAGGGCGTTCGTCCATTTCAACACGGACGGAGAGGACGGTGTGACCGAGGAACAAGGGGAGGAGATCATTGATTATTATTACAGGAGAAGATACAAGGGAAAAAGGAATTGACATTTTGGATGATAATTTGCCATCAATTCGTATGAGATCGGCTTAATATGAAAAAACGGGTCTTTTGCACCCGTTTTTTTATTTTCCTCTTGACAAATGTTATATACAATGATATAATTGTATACATAGCGGTTATACAATTATTACATTTGAGGGAGTGCACACCCGAATGAACATCAACATCAGCAATTCCAACGGCACGGCTATTTATCTTCAAATAGCCGATCAGATCAAGGCTATGATCTTAAACGGAACGCTGAAAGAAGGCGATAAGCTGCCTTCCATGCGTGATCTCGCGCTGGAACTTCGCATAAGCTTCATGACTACCAAGCGCGCTTATGAGGAGCTCGAGCGCGGCGGATTTATCGAGTCCTACACGGGTAAAGGTTCGTTTGTCAAGCAACAGAGCGCCGAGCTTTTGCGGGAAGAGCAGATCAAGGCGATCGAGGCTCTGCTCGGCGAGGCGTGCGACAAGGCGTGGCGCGCGGGGCTTACCTCGGACGAGCTTCACGAGCTGCTTGATCTTATCAACGGAGGGGAATAACATGACCGAATACGAAAACGCTGTCGAGATACGCGGTGTTACAAAGCGCTACAAGGGCTTCACGCTCGATAATATCAGCTTTGATGTTCCCAAAGGGAGCATTATGGGCTTTGTCGGGCAGAACGGCGCGGGCAAGACCACCACTATCCGCAGTATGCTCAATATCACGAACATAGACGCGGGGGAGATACGTCTGCTGGGTCTCGATCACATCAAGCAGGAATTCGAGATCAAGAACCGTCTGGCTGTGGTTTTCGATGAACTGCCGTTCCACGATATTTTTAATGCCGCCGACATGGCGCGTATCTTCGAGGGCATCTATCCCGAGTGGGATAACAAGCAGTATGCCGATTATATGGAACGCTTTGAACTTCCCGTGAAAAAGAAGGTCGGCGAGTATTCCAAGGGCATGAAGATGAAGCTGCAAATAGCCTGCGCTCTTTCTCACAACGCCGAATTGCTGATAATGGACGAGGCGACTACGGGTCTTGATCCCGTAGTCCGCGACGAGATACTCCACATTTTTATGGAATATCTGCGCGACGGCGAGCGTTCGATACTTATGTCCTCTCACATCACGAGCGATCTTGAGAAAATAGCCGACAGCGTGACCTTTATCGACAAGGGGAAAATATTGCTTTCCGGCTATAAAGATGTTATTCTCGAAACGCACGGGATTTTGAAATGCTCCAAGGAAGAGCTTCCGAATATCGACAAGTCGGAGATCGTCAGCGCCCGCGTGAACGAGTTCGGCGCGGAGGTCATGCTATCCGACCGCGAACGCGCGGTGCGTTTATTCCCGGGAAAGATCGTTGACGCGGCAAGCCTTGACGACGTTATGCTCTACTATGTCCACAAGGGCGAAATGGGGTGGTCGTGATGACGATGAGAAAGTTCCGTTCGCTGCTTTTTCGGGAATTCAGGCTCTCGAGAAAGTCGCTGATCTTGCAATTGGTTTTATTGCTGCTGATGATCGGCATGACGTGGGGCGTGATGTTCTCAATAGGCGATGACTCGCCCGAGGATCGGGAGCTTACCACAAACGGCATCGTTATCTCCGTCGCGATGATCGCGAATATGTCGCTTCTGCTTGACGAGGTGTTCAGGTCGGATATAAATTCAAAATGGCTTATTTATTCCTTCGCCTTGCCGATAACGCCTATGCAGCGGGCGGCGGTGTGGTGTGCGCGAAAATATTCGGTGTGCGCGGCGAGCGTTATTCTCAGCATATGCAACGCCGAGTTTATATCCGTATTCGGGGGGAACGGTTTCAGCGTCAATTATATCGTGTGGAATATCGCCGTTATGGCGGCGGCGCTGATCTTCTCTCTTCCAAACGACATTATCCTGCTCCGCGCCCGCACATCCGAGGAATTCAAGAAAGGGCAGACAAAGGCGGGGCTTTTGAACGTAATAATTCTTGCGGTCTTTGTTGTCGCGATCTGGATAGCGAGCGGGATAACCCTTGAACAAATGAGCGAGGGGGAGGGCGCGATATCGCTTCCCAAGTTTTCCGCCGCGTCACTTGGGTGGGCTGTGCCGCTGCTTATCGCGATTATGGCGGCTGACTTCTTCGCGGTGTACGGTAGCTTTAAGCCGGCATATTCCAATACGGGAAGTTCCTCTGGTAAAGACAGCGCGGACAGCGGATATGAGAGCATTTCTTCCGCCAAAAAGAGCGACTTTTCGGGGCTGTTATACAAGGAACTGAAACAAAACAGGCTTATGCTCATTCTCGCGGCAGCCGCGCCGTTTCTGCTGACCATGTTCCCGATCTTCTTCGTGCTTTTCGGCGTGCTTTCGGGGAATAACGAGCTTGGCGAGGTCTATGCGACGCTGACGAACGAGTTTATTCGAGTGATGATGTGGTTTATCGGAATATTCGTCGTGAGCGGGCTGATGAGCGAGGTTTTCAGAGGCGACGATAGAAAGGCGTGGGCGTATTTCGTTATGTCAACTCCGGGCGGGGTGAGGGAATTTATATACCGCAAATATGTGATCTCCCTGCTGGTGAACATCGTCTACATGGCGGCGGGTTTTTTCGCGGAATCGCTGCTTGCGGCGGCGTATTACAAGGGCACGGGTCTGGAGCTGACGTTCTCCGTATCGCCGCTGTATATAACGGGAGTGTATCTGCTGATGTTCATCGGCGCGTTTGATATCCCTTTTACGGTGAGGTTCGGGGATAAGAAGGGCAGCCTTATCAAGATGATATCGCTGCTGGCGATAAGCGGGGCGCTTATCGGGATCTTTGTTACGCTTCCCGAAAGCTTCCGCGAGATGATCGTGAAAGCTCTGTCCAAGATCATGGACGGCAGCTCGGGCGTTATCCCACTGAAGATATTTTTCGGGCTTTTCCCGTTTATCGCGGTGCTTTTCTATGTGATCTCATATAAAATTTCCTGCAAGCTGTTCGTGAAGGGGGTGCGCGGGTATGACAAATAAACGGCTTGAAGCGAAGCGGCTTGTCATTTACATTCTGCTGGCTTACGGTATCTCGTGGATCCCAGCCATTCTTATGAACTATTTTTTCGGCTTTCATGAATGGTTTGAAACATCAAAATACGCGGCTGCTGCAAACTTTGTCGGTTTCGGTCCCGCGCTGGCGAACATATTTACGCGCGGCATCACCAAAGATGGCTGGCATGACAGTATGCTGCATCTGAACCTCAAAGGGAATTTGAGATATTATGTCACTGCCGTTTTAGGACTGCCCGTGATCGGAGTATTTCAGGGAATACTCGCGACGCTGACGATAGGCGGCGGGGATTGGTCCGGTCTCGGCAAGGCGGCAAATTTTGAAGAACTGCTGTCTCTCGCGCTTTCCGTGTTCTCGACCGCGCCGCTGATGTTTATCATCACATTCGGTGAGGAATTCGGCTGGCGGGGGTATATGAACCAAAAGCTGGAGCCGCTTGTCGGCAAGGTCGGAACGGTGCTTATCGGCGGTGTGGTCTGGGGAATGTGGCATGCGGAACTGACTGTCGCGGGGCACAACTTCGGCACGGACTATCCGGGCTATCCTTATATGGGTTTTCTTTGTATGTGCGTTTCCTGTACTTCGATCGGGATCATTCTCATGTGGCTCACCGAGAAGACGAATTCCGTATATCCCGCGGCGATAATGCACGCGATGAACAACTTCGGCGGAACGTTCACTTCTCAGATATTCCTGAGCGGCGTTCCCGAGGAATATTCCCCGACTATCCCCGAACGGATGCTGCTCGATATCCCGCTTGACGTCGCGGCGCTGGCGATCCTGGCGCTTATGCTTCTCGAGGACAGAAAAAAAGCGCCGCTCAAAGTTCAGTCTCGGTAAAATCTTATGTTCCATAATAAAATAGCTGTTGACATATCGAAACAAATGTGTTATAATCGAGATATAAACATTGGCAATGGTTCGGTCGGTAATTTTGTTGACGCAAAGCAAAGGAGTTTATTATGGACGATCAATTCAATTCTCAGAGCGGAAGGGTGTCGCTGGCAAAGCCGCAGCCCCAGCCGTGGACGGATCCCGTTACGGGGGAGATATATCCCGGCGGGAACCCAAATTTGTCTCAGAATACGTCTCAATCGTATGGAAATTTCGGCGGATCGGTCTATCAGGCGCAGAATGTGCCAATGCCGGTAAATTCGCCCGTGCCCGAACAGCGTGTTACGCAGTCCGCGGGGACGGGGATCGGCGCTAATGAGAAATTCTGCTCGCACTGCGGAAGGGTCATAAACAAGGACGCCGTTATCTGCCCGCTGTGCGGATGCCAGGTGGGGCAGTTCCAGCAGGGCTATCAGCAGCCGTCCGTGATCATCAATAACAGCACCAACAACGCCATGCTCACTCCGCAGCAATACGGCAGGCGTAAGGATAAGTGGGTGGCGGTGCTGCTCTGTTTCTTCTTCGGGGCTTTCGGCGTTCACCGCTTCTATGAGGGGAAGGTCGGCACGGGGCTGCTGTATCTGTTCACCCTCGGGTTGTTTGGCATAGGCGCGTTTGTCGATTTTATCATTCTTCTGTGCAAGCCAAATCCTTATTACGTATAATTCCCGATACACAAATATCCCCCGCTTTTGACGGGGGATAAGCTTTATTCTGTGGAATGTGAATATCAGTGACAGCCGTTTCCAGAGCAGCCCTGCTTGTCCTCGCCGCAGTTGTGCTCCGCGCCGTGGCACTCATGCCCATTATCATGATGCCCGTGGTGATCGCACATCACTTCCGCGTTGTAGTCGAGCTTGCCCGCGATCAGCGCGTTCACCGCGTCGTCCGCGCTGCCCGATACCCCGCCGTAGAACTTTATCCCCGCCGCGTTCAGAGCGTTCTGCGCGCCGCCGCCTATGCCACCGCAGATGAGTGTATCAACGCCGAGACTCGTCAGAAAGCCCGCCAGAGCCCCGTGACCGTTTCCGTTGGTATCAACTACCTCGGTCTTCGTGATCTTGCCGTTCTCCGCCTCATAAATCTTGAACTGTTCGGTGTGTCCAAAGTGTTGGAAAACATTTCCATTCTCATAAGTTACCGCAATTTTCATCGTTATCTTCCTTTCCGTATATAGCTTTGCCGATGTACACCTTATATTATACATCAGTCTGCCCCAAAAATCAAGTACCATTTCTTTAAAAGAGCACCAAAGCCGCGCCGCAGCCGAATTTGAAAAAAATTCCGCTCGTGTGCTTGACAAATCCACTTTTTTGTGATATAATATTATACCGTAGATGATAAATGTGCCGCTGTGGCGAAATCGGCAGACGCAAGGGACTTAAAATCCCTCGGTAG
>CAYPWI010000033.1:0-11023 GCA_964414395.1 uncultured Ruminococcus sp. | reverse complement strand
TCAAAACCAAAGATCTGACGCTTCTTTTGATTATACCATAAAAAATGCCGATTTTCAATAGCTTTACAAAAAAATTCTCTCCCCCGTTTTTCGGGGAAGAGAACCGCAATTTTATTTCGGAAGAGATCAATTACTTAGTGCAGTTATCGATCTTATCCTGATAGTAGTTCAAAAGCTCGCCGAAACGCTGGAAGTGAACGACCTCGCGCGCTCTGAGGAATTTTATTACTTCATTAACATCGGGGTCATCGCTCAGCCGCAGAATGTTGTCATACGTAGCCCTTGCCTTCTGCTCCGCGGCGAGATTTTCCACGAGATCGGCTATAGGGTCGCCCTTGGATTGCAGATAAGCCGCAGAGAACGGCACGCCCGCCGCGTTCGCGGGATAGACCGCGTTTCCGTGATCCACATAATAATCGGCGCTGCCGTACTTATCGAAGCTCTTCGCGCCCTCGCCGTCCGTGAGCTGTCCGACGATGCTGCCGATGATCTCTAAGTGCGCGAGTTCCTCGGTTCCGATATCGGTAAGCAGCGCCTTGCCTCTGTTATCGGGCATGGTGAAGCGCTGGGAGAGATATCTCAGCGACGCGGAAAGCTCTCCGTCGGGACCGCCGTACTGCGAGAGGATAATGCCCGCGAGGTGCGGATTTCTGTTCTTGATGCAAACGGGGATCTGTGTTCTTTTCTCAAATATAAACATAATATCTCACCTCGCTTCTCAATTATGCGGCGGCCATACGCCGTCGAGCCAATCCCAAGTGCCGTTCTGACCCGCGCTGCACGCTGTCAGCGGGTAGAAGCTGTCCTCAAAAGCCGCCTTGCACGCCTTATACTGGCGCATCGCCTCGCAGAACATCTCAACCGCTCTGGTGTCGTCGGGGTGGGTGTCGAGATAGAGCTTGAGATCCTGCGCGAAGAAATCCGCTTCCATAATGGCGCACATAAGCTCTTCACAGGAACAGTTATTGCTGCCGTTACCGCCGTTATTGCCGCCATTATTACCGCCGTTGCCGCCGTTGTTGCTGTTGCGGGCGCTGTTCATGGGGCGAGCCATGCCGCCGTTCATATAGCGCCTGTTCATATTATTTTCCATTAAACAGCCCCCTCTCGTACTCCTCGATAGGAATGTTAAGTTCCGGGAAGATAGTGCCCACTCGCATCGCCTTGTTCGGGGAATAGACCTTTTCCATGCGCTGATTGGGAACATAGGCATACCCCGGACGCCGTGTCTTCATTATATCCATGATATCATCCTTTCCTCATAGTCTGCGGCATAATTACCGCTGTTAGATTTTATGAGGATCTTCCCGATTTGGTGACAAAAAGGCGCGGACAACAATGCTGTCCGCGCCCGATCTTTATATTAAGAAAACCTCTTCCGAAAAACGATCACAACAGATAAAAGTACATACTGCCTTCATACTGTTCATCAAGGGTCTGTATGCTTGAAAACTCGCAGGAAGCCTCACCGTTATAGACATTGTATTTGTCATGCGGATTTATTATCTCCGCAATCGTTTTGCTTATCATATCGTCGGTGCCGTCCGCTTGGTGCCGTTCCGCTTGCTCGTCCGTTTCATAGAATATGAAAACGGTTTCAAAGGCTATCTCTATCCTTCGAATATCCGGGTGTCGGATATTTTCGATATCCCGCTTTGCCGAACGCATTATTCTCTTTGCGATCTCATCCTTGAGCGTATCGGCGCAGACGAAAACATTATCGGGATTTTGATATTCGGGGTGAACATTGTATTTTATTGAAAGCTCCACAAACTTCACGGCGATCTCACGCTGCTTTGCTTTATCGTAATTCAAGCTGTCATTATCCCTCAGCTTTTTCTCATCGTCCTCATTCCAAAGCAGAGCTTTAAGCCGCGTAAGTCCGTTGTTGGTAAAGTCGCAGATATAGTCATACAATGTGATTTGGTATTTTTGGGAAAACCAGACGCGAAATTCCGCAAATAACGGCTCGGGTCGGATCTTTCCGTCGAACAGAGCCATGGCGTGAATATACTGTTCCTCTTCTAAAAACATTTTTTACCCCCATAAAGTTATATCCGTAAAATAAGGGCACGAAGCGTTAAAAACACCCCCCGCCCGAACTGATATGCCCTTTACCAAATGTTATAGACTATTTCCAAAACGCTGCTTTCGGAAAGCCCGGGATATTTTTCCCGCAGAAAAGCCGTCATCGTTTCGCGCCGCTTGTTGATACTTACATCGGTCGGGTTATCACAGAACCACTTCGCGTCCTTGACCAGTTCCTCCAACAGCTTCAAAGTATCACTGTCAAAATCCGATCTCGGGATCATTATCATGCCTTTATCGTAATCGCGGTAAACAAAAGCATCGTCACCGTACCAAAACCGAAATCTCGTCAGTTTGATGAAGTCGTTTATTTTCCACCAATTCGGGGACAGCTGCAGCGGCTCGGCGCTCGGCATATGCGATAGGTTATATTCCGCTCGCCGTCTGAGTTCCGCAAGTTCTTTGGCATCTTTGGAATTTGAGGCAGCGCACTTTTCTTTCCTCAGCGCCTTTCTGACAAACGGCTTGGCAATGATCGCGGAAGCAATACCGAGACTGATAAAAAATCCGACCATATCAGATATCTTTAATCCTCAAAAACCGCTCCCGTATTGGAAGATGTTACCATCTTAGCGTAGCGCTTGAGATAACCCTCAAACTGACGCGGTTCTTTGATACCCTTCTTCTTACGCTCGGCGATCGTTGCGTCGTCTACAAGCAGTTCTACCTTGCGGTTGGGGATATCGATGTGGATCTTGTCGCCGTCCTCCACGAACGCGATAAGTCCGCCCTCCGCCGCCTCGGGAGATACGTGACCTATCGCCGCGCCTCTGGAAGCGCCGCTGAATCGTCCGTCGGTGATGAGCGCTACCGAGCCGTCAAGCCCCTTGCCGACGATTGCCGCAGTGGGTGCCAGCATCTCGGGCATACCCGGACCGCCCTTCGGTCCTTCATAGCGGATAACGACCACATCGCCCGCTTGTATCTTGCCGCCGAGTATCGCGTCGCAAGCGTCCTGTTCTCCGTCGAATACGCGTGCCGTGCCCGTAAAGTCCATCATCTCGGGCTTTACAGCGCCCTGCTTTACGACGGAGCCATTCTCCGCGAGGTTGCCGCTGAGAATAGCGATGCCGCCGTCCTTTCTGATGGGAGAGTTTATCTTGTGAACGATCTCGCCGTCAGCGTCACGCGCCGCCGCGATACGCTCCTTCTGAGTTCCCGAAACCGTGAGAACGTCCTCGTTGATGTGACCGCCCTTTGCAAGCTCCTTGATAACGGTCTGTATACCACCGACCGCGTTAAGGTCGGTGATGAAAATGCTGCTGGCGGGGTTGAGCTTGGCAAGCTGCGGAGTTTTTCTGCTCATAGCGTCGATATCGGAGAGCTTGATATCCACCTTCGCTTCGTGAGCGATAGCCAGCAAATGAAGCACCGTATTCGAGGAAGCGCCTATCGCCATATCGGTAGCCAGCGCGTTCTCCATATTCTTCTTGGTGAGAATATCGGACGGGCGAATGTTCTGCTTTACAAGCTCCACGACGCGCTCTCCGGATTCCTTTGCCAGACGGCGGCGCGCGGAATTAACGGCGGGCTCCGTGCCGGCTGTCGGCAGCGCCAGACCTACCGCCTCGGTAAGGCAGTTCATGGAGTTCGCGGTGTACATACCGGAGCAGGAACCGCAGGTCGGGCAGGCGTTGTTCTCGTAGTCCTTGATAACGTCGTCGCCGATCTCGCCGTTAGAGTATTGACCGATAGCCTCATAGATCTCGGAATAACCCACGCGCTTGCCCTGAACGCAGCCGGGGTTCATAGGACCGCCGCTTACGAATATGGACGGGAGGTTCATTCTAGCCGCCGCCATTACCATTCCGGGAACGATCTTGTCGCAGTTCGGGATAAACACCACGCCGTCGAGCGGGTGCGCTGTAAGCATTACCTCGATGCTGTCCGCGATAAGCTCACGTGAAGCCAAAGAATATCTCATGCCTTTATGGTTCATCGCCAGACCGTCGCAAACGCCGATCGTGAAGAACTCGAACGGAACGCCGCCCGCGTTTCTGATGCCGTCCTTGACGTACTTTGATATCTCGTGCAGATGCTGATGTCCCGGCACATAATCGCTCGCGGCGCATACCACCGCGATAAACGGGCGGTTCATCTCGCTGTCCGTAACTCCGAGCGATTTCAAGACCGCTCTGTGCGGCGTTTTCTCAACGCCCGCCTTAATAAGATCTGATCTCATTGTAAATTACCTTCCTTGATTTTGGATTTTTATAATATTCGGAATTTTACCGAAAAATTAACTTTTGAAAAGCATAGCCGCGCCGATTATGCCAGCCTCATTGGCGAGCCTGCAGACCTCGATCTCAGTATTCTTCGAGGAATTGCGGGAATACACCTGCTCCGAGACAGCTTTTCTCAAGGGAATCATCAGCGGATCGCCCTCATTGCAGACCCCGCCGCCTATGCAGAGGATATCCGGCTGGAAAGTGTTGATGACATTCGCTATACCGCACGCCAGATACTTAATATACTGCTCCGTGACCGCCTTTCCTACGGGGTCGCCCTGCTTCATGGCGTTGAACGCCGTTCGGGCGCTGACTTTGCCCTCGTCGCGTATCAAGCGCGTCATAATGGAATCGGGGTTCAGCTCCGAAGCCTGCGTAGTCATACGTACCAATCCCGTCGCCGAGGAATACGCCTCGAAGCAGCCGCGCCGTCCGCAGGAGCACGGCATACCGTCCAGGACTATGACCGTGTGACCGATCTCGCCGCCCGCGAAATTCGCGCCGTGATAGATCTTCCCGTCAATGATGATGCCAGAACCTACTCCCGTACCGAGAGTGATAACGACCGCGCTTCTGCTGCCCTTTGCTGCACCCGCCACGAACTCGCCGAACGCGGCGCAGTTCGCGTCATTATCGAGATACGCGGGAATTCCGAATTCCGCTTCCATATCCGCTTTAATGGGCGCGTTGTCGAACGCGAGATTGCTGGCGTATTCCACAACTCCAAGATCGCTGTTGCAGATGCCCGGACAGCCTATCCCTATAGAATGAGCCTCCGAAGGCTGAATTCCCGCCGCTTCGCACGCCTCGCGCACCGAACGCTTTATCTCGCTAATCGCGTTCTCGTATTTCGGCGCGCCCTCGGCGTTGGGGCTCGTCTTGACCTTAGAACGCGCTATGATATTACACTCATCGTCCACTATCCCGCAGGCGGTGTTCGTGCCGCCGATATCAACACCTATGTACAGAGCCATTTAAGCACCTCCGAATTTTAATATCCCAGCTCCTCGTTTACGATAATGACCTTTATCCTTTCCGGAACGCGCTGATGCGCCAGCGTCACATACGAGCAGCACACCCTCGCGGGACTGTGACAGTGCATACATTCGCCCGTCTTGGCGCAGGGGGTGTCGCAGTTCAGACGAACGGTGTTCTTCGGCGCGGATATCTTCTCAACGCGAGTTTTCGCCTCGTCAAGATCCTTGACTATCTTATTCACGCCCGCCACGATAATGACCTGTTTTGGACCGTAGATCATCGCCGAAACGCGGTTGCCGTTACCGTCGACGTTGTACAATTCCCCGTTTTCGGTTATCGCGTTGGAGCTTGCAAGGAACGTATCGGAAATAAACGCCTTTCTCATGATCTCCTCGACCTCGTCCCTGTCCTTACCCTTGGAACGGTCGAGATACGCCGCCCCGAACTCGTTGTTCAGCAGATCGATGACCCCGCTGTCCTTAAGAGTCATAGAGCCGCCCGAGGTTATCAGCTTGTCGTCCTTGATAAGCCCGCGAATGATGTCGTAAAGTTCCCCGCGGCTCTCGGCGTAATACGGCTTCATGCGGTTGAGCCGCAGATTGTCCATAGTTCTTTGAATTCTTTCGTCCATAAGCGTTCCTCATTTCCTGATATATTTATATGTGCTAAACACATTGAGATCTTTGTAACAGCTCCGCCACCTTTTTAGCGGTAAATTCGCACAATTCCTCTCTGCCGACCGAAAAGCCTTTCAGCGAAAGCCCCAGATCTTCGGGATATATGGCAATATCCGCGGCTTCCAGCATGGAAACATCCATAGTGCTGTCACCCGCGCAAACGATCGTCTCTCCGCTCTTTCCGAAAATATCGGCAAACCGCCTGACTGCCGCGCCTTTGTCAATCTCCTTCGGGATAGCGTAGACCTTAGCGCCCGTGCCGTTTATGTTCAGCCCCGTTTCGGCGGCGTTCAGCCGCTCGATAGTCCGCTCGGGAGCATTGCTCTTGGTGAACAGGAAAAGCCCGTCCACCAACCGCACTTCAAAGCTCCTGTCGGGGTCGTTTTCAAGAAGTTCGCGGCATTTGTTCATTTCCGAGGAATAACGCTGTACTGTCTCAGCCGACCACTTTGCCCATTCTTCATCGGGAACGCCGTCTATGAGCAGATTTCCGCCGTTGTCCGTTATGGCGTATTTGGGAGAGAACCCGGGTATATGTATCCGCTTGTACTGCTCGATGCTCCGCGAGGTCACGGGAACGATAGAGCCCAATTCCGCGAGTATCAAGGCGCTCTCGGAGGAAATACAGGTTATCTCCCGATCGTCCTTGTACTCGACTATGATATCGCCCTCACGCTTTCTCTGCGCGGAACGAATAAGCGTTCCGTCAAGATCCGAAAAAAATATCATACATCCCCCAACAGCTGAATTATTCCGCAGGCGTGATAGCATTTCAGCGGATATTCGCGCACTTCAACGCCCTTTTCGGCGGCTAATTCTTCGATATGAGCGCTGAGCGGACTTCCGAGCTTATCCACAAGCACAAGCTTGGGAATTCTCCGCAGAAGAACACGCGTCGTCTCGCCGATACCCGGCTTCACCAGATTTATATCTGATATCCCAAAATCGCTGGCTATCTGCCGGGTCTCCTCAAGCCCCGCCCCATTCGGGATCTGTTCGGGATGCTCTCCGATATCGAAACTAATGTCATAGCGCATCTTCTCTTCGACCGCGCGGATAAATTCATAAGTCCTGTCCATACTCTCCAGCTCGGGGAAGTACACCGCCCCGTGAAAATCGTTCTCACAGATGATTTCCCCGCGAAGAATAGTTCTGCTGAACAGCCCCGACACAACCGCGTTCAGACACGCGCACGGAATGAAGATATCCTCTCTTGTGCCGTAAATTTCACACACCCCCGCGGGGTCGGCGAGCACGGCGGGCGACGGGTCTATCTCGGGATATTCGCGAAGCGCCTCGTCGAGCTGCGATGTTATAGCGCCCTTGCCCGTCCAGCCGTCCACGAATTGAAGCTCTTCGGGGGAATGACGCGCTAAAATGTATCGAAGCGCGTTCTTATCTATCCCCTTGCCTCGGATTATCGATATCGAATAATGCGCGAACCCCGCGCCGTACTTATGCTTCAAATAGCGGACTATCAGCGCCCCAACTGGCGTTCCCGCCCTTGCCAGCGACACGATAACACGCCGCCCCTTTGCGTAGATGCGTTCCGCGACACTTGCCACAGCCTCGGCGGTCTTAGCCGACCATTCCGAGAGACCGCGCTCGAATTGCTTTATGTATTCCTCGGACGGCTGATACTCGGCGGGCAGCAGTTCGCTGTAATGCACGCCGCTTTGAATGAGCGGCTCGCGCTGCTTGGCGGTCAAAGGCTCGATAAGCCCCGTCACGTCTTTCAGCAGCAGAGTGCAGTCATCTGGTCTGAGGGTAGTCCTCATGCTCTTACCGCGCCAGTAAACGAGCCTTACATACCCGTCCAAAGCGCCGCACAATTCCCTTACCGCCTCGGGGGCGGGGTTTGCCGCGTCGGTGATGACCACCGTCACATTGCAGCCGCAAAACTTATTGTATAGGAATACATCGCGTTCGCTGTCATATAAGCTTTTCAGCTTCACGCGGCTTTTCATGGGATAATCGGCGGAATTCATCGGCAGCATCGGGCTTCTGGTAATTCCCTGAACGGAAATGAGCGCCCCGCGGTCCTCAAGCAGCTTTCCGAGAATGATAGGCGGAAGGCAAAGCTCCTCCGTGCCTATGACCGAGACCTCACAGTTATCAAGCTCCGCGCCGCCGAGCTTTTCCCAAAGATCGGCGCACAGCCGCTCACATTCCGCGAAGTACTCCCGCGCGTCGACTCCGAGCCGAAAATCAAGCACGGAATTAAGTCCGACTTCCCCCGTGGAATACCAAGGCTCAAGATCGGTATCGGGAACGCGGCTTCCCGTTTCATCGCTTTCCGATATATAATCAAGACTAAACTCCGCACAGCAGAGTATCCCATTCTCGGAGAACCTTTTTCTGCTCTCCTCGGACGCGATAAACGCGGAGGCTATTATCGGGCAGCCGTCGGGAAGATAAGATTCAAGCGCATTCGCCAGCTTTACCGCGGTCTTCCCCGTGGTGAACTCATCGTCCGCGATGACCACACAGCCCGCGTTTTTGAAAACGCGCTTGTCGCGTATGCAGAGGGTATGCTCCGCCGCGTGGGAATGGCTCTCCTCAAAGGAGATATGCTCAAAGCAGTCGGGCAGCTTCTCGCGCGTGGTGGAAACATAGAACGCTCCCAGCTCCCGCGCGATATACGCACCTATGGCTACCGCCGTTTCCGCGAAGCCTATCACAATGGTATTCTTTACCGATATGGAATTTTCTTCCATAAAGCGAACGATATTCCGCGCGTGCCGCGTGAATTCCCTATCGGTGACGGACGGCGAGCACGGAAAATGCTTGCCCTGTATCTTGTTTATTACGATATAACGCCGTTTTGTGTTATTCTCGCGCTCGGCAAGACTGAAATCTTCTAAATCCATTGTTAAATATTCCTTTATGAAGTGAGATCTGCCGTGACGAGGCGAGTATATCGGCTTATCCGTACCGGACGATCCGTGAAACGAGCGTTACAAAAGTCCCGCCTTCTGCTTGATAGTGATGATAGAGTTCTCCGCGATGACAAAGCCGTCCGCCTCGGTGGTCTCGCCGTAAGGAACGTAATATTCCCCGGGATATACGCCATACTGCACGCTGTAGAGAAGCGCTTGTCTGTGAGCCAAAAACTTCTCCTCGGTGAGATCGGTCTCCGCGCCGTTCATGATGATATCGAAATAACTGTTAAGCAGCGAGCTGTCAACTATACGGTAATTCTGGTTGATAAGATCGGCAAACATCTGTCCCGTGCAGTTGGCTTTATACGATTCACCCTCATTGTAATCCCCATACATCGCCAACCCGAACATAGTCTCCGCGTCAAGCCTGTGAGTGCCTACATCAAGCGTTACGAGCTCTGCTCCGTCGCGGATATTGACAGTCTTAAGCACCTCGTAGTTGACATTGCCGAAGACATTCACCAATTCGACAAAACACGCCCTGTCCATCTTAATGTAGGAATCGCACTCGACACCCACGATATCTTTGATAACGGAGATGACCTTGCCGCCGCCCTGAGCCGCGTAAACGTTGGAGAGCGTTCTTCCCTCCTGCTTTATGCTTATCTCATTCGGAAGCGGGATAAACGCCAATCGGCTGTCAACGGCGTTATACTCTACCAGCATAAACAATCCCGGAACATCGGAACCGCCGTCCGAAAGCATAGTTATGATATTGAAGCCGTCTTCCTCGGTCGGCTTGAACTTATCGTTCAGCTCTCCGTTGGGAGTGATACCTGTAGTCCTGCTGTCTTCGGGAAACAAATACCAGTTGAACGCGATCATCGCGACAATAGCGAACGCCAGCGCTATGCCAAACGCTATGAAATAGATATACCAATTACTTTTTCTGCGAACAGACATAAATTTCCTCTTTTCTTTTTACGGACGCGTCAAAGCGCCCATTCCCCAATATTTTGCAAAAATTTGAAATAGCTATTGATTTTTTTTCAAAAGCGTAATATAATTATAATATGGTGTTTGAACGCCATAAAGCAATACCTACATATAGTATAACACATTATTCCGAAAATTTCAATATATACATGAAATTTTCAAAATTTAACGGATAAACGGAGCGACGATATGAACAATTTTTATTGGAGGACCTGGGCTCAGGTCGATCTTGACACTTTGAAGCGGAACATCGCGAGAATACGCGAGCTGTCGCGCGGCAAGGAGATCATAGCCGTGGTGAAAGCCAACGCCTACGGTCACGGAGACGTTCAGTGCGCGAAAGCGCTGAACGAGTGCGGCGTAACCAACTTTGCGGTATCCAATCTATGGGAAGCCCAGAGGCTCTACTCAAGCGGGATATACGGCGATATCCTGATATTCGGCTACTGCGATCTTTCGCTTGTTCCCGAAAACGCGAACAAGAGCTTTATCTTCACCGTAGGCGATGTGGATTACGCCGAGAAGCTGTCTCAAACGGCTCTTGAGAACGGTCTCAGGATCCGCGCCGATATCAAGATAGACACGGGCATGAGCCGCGTAGGCATCAACACAGAGGAGCAGCTTGACGCTATAATGGCGCTTAAAGGCTTGGAATTCCGCGCGGGGTATACTCACTTTGCGGTTGCGGACAGCCTCGATCAAGACGATATCGAGTTCACCGACAAGCAGCAGGCGCGTCTGCTGGAGCTGTGCCGCAAATACGGGCTCAAGACCCACTCCCAGAACAGCGGGGGCATAATCTATCATGACAAATACGAGGGCGATTACGTCCGCGCGGGTATCGTGATGTACGGACAAAAGCCGAACGAGCTCTTCCCGCTCCCCGAGGGGATAAAGCCCGTGTTCAGCCTGAAAACGGTCGTAAGCCAGCTCAAGACCATTCACAAGGGCGATACGGTGAGCTACGGAAGAACGTACACCGCCGAACGCGACACCAAGCTGGCATTGGTAGCCTGCGGTTACGCGGACGGCTTCAACAGGCGGCTTTCGGGAGACTGGAACGTGCTGATAAACGGCACGACCGCGCCTATTTGCGGCAGGATCTGCATGGATCAGACGCTTATCGACGTTACCGATATCCCCGACGTCAATGTCGGCGATGTGGTTACTATTT
>CAYPWI010000032.1:0-11134 GCA_964414395.1 uncultured Ruminococcus sp. | reverse complement strand
AAAACAAATTGACGGATCGTTTGCTGTTAGCGGACTAAATAGTTTTGCCCTGTTTTAATTGAGAATTAGTATTACTAGCCGTCGGTTTGTTATTAACCCTTGGCAGGGTGATGCCGCGCGTGTGGGGGGACACACTGCCAAGGGAAAAAACAAACCGATGGCTCGACGGCAAAAAATTAAAAAAAGAGGGCTGTTTTTTCAGCCCCCTTTTGTAGAATATGAGATATGAAGAAAGCTTCTCACTTCTGCGGCCACAGCTCCTCATTGCTTCCCGTCTCGTAGCTTATGTCGGGGAAGTGCGGATAGTCGCCCGAATCCGCGTTGTGCTTCTTCGCCCACGCGAGGTGGGGAACATAGAGTATGGGCTCATACTCGCTCTGCGGATCCAGCTTTCTCCTTCCGCTGCGTATATCCTCATAATACACTCTGCCGTTTACGAGCGCCACACAGCGCTGATACAAAAACAAGTCCTCCGAGAAATGAAGCTCGGGACCGTACAATTGCAAGGCTATCTCCTGACTGTCGATATCGTAGAGCAGCTTTGACATAACGTCCTCAAAGCCGAAGATCTCCGCGTCGTCCATCTTGGCAAGCGCGTCTATCACGGGCTCTAATACCTTGTCATCATCGCCCTGGTGCTTCCAATCCGCCTTGTCCATAATGTCCCAGAATTCCTTTTCTGTCATGATAGTCCCTCCGTCATTCATTTTTTGGGAACGGGGATCTTAAGCTCCGCCGCCTTTTTGAGAACGTCCTCTTCCGACATTCCGCCCATTCTGAAATAATCGAGTATAGCCGCTCCCGTTTTATGGAACGTTTTTCGCATCATTATAAACAATACAATGCCGCATATTCCCATAATTATGCCGAACACGATAAGCAAAACGCGCATCGGCTCAAACATTATCCCCCACACCACAAACCCTATCATACACGCCGCCAGAACGGCGGAGATGACATAGCTCATCTTGTGCCACGCGCGGAGTATCCCGAACTGCTCGAGAACGTCCTCTATCGTGTAGGTCTGCTGCTCCTGCTTTTCTTTTTTCATCGCGTTACCCGTCTTTTCTTCTCAAGAACCGCATAAAGCGGATATTCCTGCCGCCCGTCTCGATCATAGGGGAAGCTTCCTCAAGCCGCCATGCCTTATCGTGCTCTATGTCCTTGAAGAACACATCGCCGCCGAAATTCTCATAGACGCGTGTTATCAGCGCCTCATCGCAGTACGGCTCCAGCTGCTTATATATCTCGCCGCCGCCTATGACGAACACGCGCTTTTTGGTGTTCTCGAGATATTTCAAAAGCTCCTTGATATCTCCGAAAACCTTTGCTCCCTCTATCTCCTTCGCGGAACGCGAGAGCACTATATTCTCGCGGTTCGGCAGCGGGCGCTTGGGGAATGACTCGTAAGTCTTGCGCCCCATAACAACTATGCTGTCCTTGGTGGTCTCGCGGAACCGCTTCATATCCTCGGGAAGCGAGCATAAAAGCCCGTTGTTCTTCCCGATGGCGCAGTCGTTGTCCATCACCAGAATAAGCGTCATAAAAACATCTCCAATACCAAAAGCCGCAGATCCCCATTGGAGATCCGCGGCGCCGGTGCCTCCGTATAAATGCCGTTCCGTGCCGGAACCGTCAGGCAAGAAGCTCTTGCGGCATTGTACACGTTCAAATTTCCGACGTTTCTTCCGCAGCGAATATTTCCGCCGCCGAAACGCTTTTCTTGGGAAAGTAAGTATGTCAGAACGTGTCATACTCACCTTTCTTAAAAGTATTATCGGCAGGATCTCCCAAATCTTTAGCTTTTTTGTTGATTTATGAAAAATAATTTTCCATTTTGTGGAACATCACAGCTTGGTAAGCTTCGCGTTGTTGCGCATCACCTTTTTCTCGCCGCGCGTGTCGAAGTTGATGGTGATCATCTCGTCGTTGCCCATTTGGAGCGTCGCGGTGACCGTGCCCTCTCCGAATATGTTGTGCTTTACCCTATCGCCTGCCGTGAAGGTCCCGTATGAGGACGGCGCGGGTGTGGGCGCGGCGGCAGCCGCCTTGCGCTTCGCGGCTTCGCCTTTGAGGAAGCTGAACCGCTCGGGCTTCACGTAAGAGCTTATAGGCGCGGACTGCTCGCCGTGCTTCTCCACAAGCTCCTCGGGGATCTCCTCGACGAACTGCGAAAGATGATTGGCGGCTGTCTTTCCGTACAGCATACGATAGCGCGAATGTGTGATGACGAGCCTGCTTTTGGCTCTCGTAACCGCCACATACGCCAGACGGCGCTCGTCTTCGAGCTCAGCGGGCTCGCGGCGGCTCATCGCGGACGGGAAGATGTTCTCCTCCGCCGCCACTATAAACACGGTCGGGAACTCCAGACCCTTGGCGCTGTGCATGGTCATAAGCGTTACACGGTCGGCGCTCTTGTCGTAGTTATCCACATCGGCGATAAGCGCGGTCTGCTCCAGAAAATCGGGAAGCTCCGCCTCGGGATTTTCATCAAGCAGCTGCAAGGCGTTGGATTTCAGCTCGTTTATGTTCTCTATGCGCGATGTGCCTTCATCGCCCTGGGCTTTCAGCATATCAAGATAACCCGTCTTGGTGATGACGGTCTCTATAAGCTCGTCCAGCCTCTGACTGTCGGCGGCTTCGTCAAGCTCCTCAAAGAGGTTCGCGGCGGCTTTCAGTGAGCCCGACTTCTTCTTCAAGGTTTCATATTCGCCCGAGTTCGCGCAGACCTCCATAGGGCTCATCCCCAGACCCTCGGCGATGCGAACCACCTCGTCCACGGTAGCGTCGCCGATGCCGCGCTTGGGCTCGTTGATGACGCGGCGGAAGCGCACCACGTCATACGGATTGTCGATAAGCGAAAGATACGCCATAACGTCGCGGATCTCCTTGCGGTCGTAGAAGCGCAAGCCCCCCAGGACCCTGTAGGGTATCCCCGCGCGCGCGAACGCCGTCTCAAACCCTCTTGAAAGCGCGTTGTTGCGGTAGAGCAGCGCGAAGTCCGAATACTTGGCGCCGTTGTTTATGCTCTCGGTGATGATATCCGCCACGCCCTTTGCCTCGGCGGTCTCTGAGGCGTAGAGGTTCACTTCTATCTTCCTGCCCTCGCCGAGGTCGCTCCAGAGCTTCTTGGACTTACGGTGAGGATTGTTCTTTATAATGGCGTTGGCGGCGTTGAGGATATTCTCCGTCGAACGGTAGTTCTGCTCCAGACGAATGACCTCGCAGCCGGGGTGGTCTTTCTCGAAGCTGAGGATATTCTCCACGGTCGCGCCGCGGAAGCGGTATATCGACTGATCGTCGTCGCCGACCACGCCCAGATTTCCGTTATCGCCCGAAAGCAGTTTGATAAGGCGGTACTGCGCCACATTGGTATCCTGATATTCGTCCACCATTATGTATTTGTACAGATTTCTGTAATGTTTCAGCACCTCGGGGAATTCCTCGAAGAGCTTCACCGTGAGAAAGATGATATCGTCGAAGTCAACGGCGTTGGCGTTTTTAAGCTCGCGCTGATAGTCCGTGTAGATCTTCGAGGTGTTGATCTCGGCGACGTCCGTGGTCTCGGCGGCGGTCTGCGCGTAATCCTCCGCGGAGATAAGGCGGTCTTTCAGCCGCGAGATGCTGTTTTTGAACGTCTTTACGGATATGACCTTTTCATCAATGTTGTGACGCTTCATGATCTCCTTTAGCAGACGCTTGGAGTCGTCCTCGTCGTAGATCGTGAAGCCGCTTCTGTACCCCAGCTGCTCTATCTCGCGGCGGAGTATCTTCATGCAGCCCGAGTGGAACGTCGAGGCGTTGATTTTCTTCGCGTCCTCGCCGATCATGGAGATAAGTCTGTCGCGGAGCTCGGTCGCCGCCTTGTTCGTGAAGGTTATCGCGAGGATATTCCACGGATCTACGGGCTCGACCGCTATGATGTCGGCGAGCTTCTGCGCCGCCGCGGGATCCTTGGGCATAGTGGGGAAGTCCTTAAGGAACTGCTCCTGCTCGGGAGACAGCTGCCTTACCTCTTCATCGTGATACGCGTTGCCGAAGCGCATCATATTGGCTATTCTGTTTACAAGCACCGTTGTCTTGCCGCTGCCCGCGCCCGCGATTATCAGCACGGAGCCTTTTACGCGGAATATAGCCTTCCTCTGCATATCGTTTGCGCGTGAGAACCAGCTCTCGAGCGCTTTCTTTTTAAGTTCTGTATAGTTCATTGTTACCCCTAGTCTTTTTTGTATTGCTTTGCCATGTTTGACGCATTTGGCACGTATTTAATCGACATATGTCGATAAATCTCCACCCGTCTATCACGCGTCGGCAGTCGATCATTCTGTCGGTGCCGGAGGATTTGTATTGGTATTCGTGCTCGTGCCTGAGCCGCTTTCCAGCGCTATAAACGGATTAACGTCCGTGCCTATAGCCTGCGGCAGAACGCCGTTCCACTGAGTTATCTTGAGGTAATCTATATAGCTCGGGCTCTCGGCAAGCTGCTTTTGCACCTGCTCTATTGCATACGCTTCCGCGTCCGCCTTTATCTTCTGGCTCTCCGCCTCGGCTTCGGCGGCTATTACCTGCTGTTTGGCTTCCTCTTCGCGCTCGGCGGTCTTGTTCTGCATCTTCAAAGCGTCCTGCGCGGCGATGACCTTCGCCTGTATCGACTGCTCGAATGCGTCGTCAAACGACAAATTCTCGATAGCGAACGCCGTCACCACTATTCCCTGCGGGGAGAGCGTCTCCTTAAGGGACTCATAAATAGCATTCTGAACCGTGGCGCGGTTCTGGACAAGATCCTCCGCCTTGACCTTACCTATCTCGTCCTTGGATATCTTCGCGACATTCGGTACGAGAAGCTTGGTCTCCACATTGGATATGCCTATCGTTCTGATTATCTCGGGCAGACGCGTTCCGTCATAGCAATAATTGAGCTTTAATTGGAGCGTATCCACCGTCTGTGTGTCCGAGGTGTACGCGTCGGCTGTTATGGAATACACCTGCTCGCGGGTATCCACCTCCTGGATCTCCTCAATAAACGGGATATGGAAGTTAAGTCCCGCCGTAAGATCGCTTGCTACTATGCGCCCGAACCTATACTTCACGCCGATAAATCCCTCGTTCACCACCGAAAAGCAATTGAACAGTAATACCAATGCCACGATCACTATAAGCCCTATAAGCACGAACTTGCCGTATTTCTTTGTGTTGTTCTGATCGCCGCTGCCGTTCTGTGTAGAAAATTTCTGCATTTCTTTCTCCTTATCTTAAAAAGCAATTCGCAAAACGGGCTTCACTCGCTGCGCTCGTTCAGCCCTAGCCGGCTGACGGTTCGGTTCGCGCTTCGCGCTCACCTCGCCGCCAGCCGCTTTTGCGAATTGTACGAGTCGCCTAAATGTTGCTCAAGACGCAGCGTTTTGAAATTTCATTGCTCGTCATTTTGCCCCCGCGCTTGCGGCGCGCCTTTGATGCGCTGCGTTTTATCCGTTCATTACCGCGCCGTTTATTATCTCCGAATACTTATCCTGCGCCGACAAGCCCGTAACGACGCTGCGGCGGTCTATGCCCGCCCTCGCGAACGCCTGAGTCAGCATCAGCTTTATACGGTTTACCTGGTTTACCTCGGAAGCGCCCGGGTCGAAGTCTACGGCGACGATATTGCTTTCGGGGTGCTGGCGGCGAAGCTCGCCGATAACGCCCTTGCCCGTCACATGGTTGGGCAGACAGGCGAACGGCTGCATACATACGATGTTCGGCACGCCCTCGTTGATGAGCTCCAGCATCTCCGCGGAGAGAAACCAGCCCTCGCCCGCGATATTGCCGGGGGACACTATCGGTCTTACCATTTCGCGCATTTCAAATATATCGCCCGGGCAGCCGAATTTCGTTCCCGTCACGGCTTCCCTGTACGCCTTCTCCATAAACTTGAACGCCTTTATCGCCGAGTTCTCCGCGAACTGTTTCAGTCTCGAGCAGTACAACAGTTCGCGCTTGGTCTTGCCGTGGGAGCAGATGTAGTAGAAAAATCCCATAAGGTCGGGCACTACCACCTCGCAGCCCTCATTCTCCAATAGCCCGATTATGTCGTTGTTGGCTACCGGGTGGAACTTTACCAGTATCTCGCCCACAAGCCCGATCTTCGGCTTCTTGATATCCAATGTGGGGAACTCCAGAAACTCCTTGACGCAGTTTCTGATGTTTCTGTTGAAGCGGCTCATGGAGAGCGACTCCAGCTCATCATAGAGGAATTTGCTCCACTTCTCGTAGAGCGCGTTGGCGCTGCCCTTTTCCTTCTCATACGGACGAACTTTATACAGACAGCGCTGCAATACGTCGCCGTAGATGATGCTCATAAACGCCCTTACCGCCATGCTCGCCGAGAGCCTGAAGCCGCTCTGCTTCTCCAAGCCCACGACGTTCAGGGAGATCAGCGGAACATTGTCGTGACCCGCGTCCTTGAGCGCTTTCTTTAACATTCCGACGTAGTTCGTCGCCCTGCACGCGCCGCCCGTCTGGGTGATCATAACGGACGTGTTGTTGAGATCGTACTTGCCGCTGTTCAGCGCGTGGATAAGCTGTCCCACTATCAGTATCGACGGATAGCACGCGTCGTTGTTGACGTATTTCAATCCCTCGTCCACAACAGCCTTGGAGCAGTCCTTGAGAATGATCACGTTGTAGCCGCTGTGCTTGAACGCCGATTCCAGCAGATTGAAGTGGATAGGCGCCATTTGCGGACAGAGGATCGTGTGATTTTTGCGCATCTCCTTGGTGAACTCGGGCTGCTTTATGTAACCGATGTGACCGCGCACGGGCTTGTACTTGTGGCGCTTGCGCTCGTCAACTACCGAGATCAGCGAGCGCAGACGGATCCTCGCCGCGCCGAGGTTGTTTACCTCGTCTATTTTAAGGCAGGTATAAAGCTTGCCGAAGCTTCTGAGTATTTCTTGAACCTCATCGGTCGTGATAGCGTCCAGACCGCAGCCGAAGGAGTTCAGCTGAACGAGCTCTAAGCAGTCGTTCTTGCCGACGACGTGTGCCGCGGCGTAAAGCCTTGTATGATATGTCCACTGATCTACTACGCGTATCGGGCGGACTACCTCTTCGATATGCGCCACGCTGTCTTCGGTGAGTACCGCGAAGCCGTAGCCCGCTATCATCTCGGGAAGCCCGTGATTTATCTCGGGGTCGATGTGATAGGGTCGTCCCGCGAGAACTATGCCGCGCTTGCCCTCTTTCTTGAGCATTTCAAGCGTTTCCTCGCCCTTGCGGCGCATCTCCGCCTTGAACGCCGCGTCCTCGGCGTACGCCTTTTCGAGCGCGTTCTGTATTTCTTTCTTGGTGATGTTGAGTTCGGGGAGCTGCTGAGAAAATTCCTCGAAAAGACGCTCCGCCATACGCTTTTCATTGAAGATAGGCAGGAACGGGTTCATAAACTTTACGTCTTTTCTAAGCTCCGGAACAGAATTCCTGATGACCTCGCTGTAAGTAGCCACAACAGGGCAGTTGTAGTGATTGTCGCCGCCGTTGTCGTTGCCCATCTCATATGGCATTGACGGGTAGAATATCAGCTTCACGCCGTCATCTATCAGCGCCTGAATGTGACCGTGCGCCAGCTTCGCGGGATAGCATACCGACTCGCTGGGCATAGTCTCGATGCCTCTGTCGTAGATCTCGCGTGAGGACTTGGGAGAGAGCTTCACCGAGAACCCGAGCTCCGTGAAGAGCTTGTGCCAGAACGGGTAGTTCTCGTACATTCCCAAAACGCGCAGAAGTCCTATTACGCCGCGCTTTGCCTCGCCCTCGGGCAGACACTCGCGGTCGAATAACAGATGATACTTGTAATCATAGAGGTTGGGGAGCTTTTCTTTCGTGGAAACGTTCCCCGCGCCGCGCTCGCAGCGGTTGTTGCTGATATAGCGGGAGCCGTCGGGGAATTTGGAGATCGTCAGCAGGCAGTTGTTAGAGCATCTTCCGCAGCGCGCCGCGGTCTTCTCCACCTTGAAGCCGTCGAGAGCCTCAAGCTTCGCGATCTTGCTGCCCTTGCCGTCGTCGCGCTCTAAAGCCACAAGCGCCGAGCCGTAAGCGCCCATAAGTCCCGCCTTGTCGGGACGAACTACGTCCTTGCCGACGATCAGTTCAAACGCGCGCAGCACGGAATCATTCATGAACGTGCCGCCCTGGACGATTATCTTCTCACCCATAGACGCGGTGTCGCGCAGCTTTATTACCTTGAACAGCGCGTTCTTTACTACAGAATACGAAAGTCCCGCCGAGATATCCGCGACAGTCGCGCCTTCCTTCTGAGCCTGCTTTACACGCGAATTCATAAACACGGTGCAACGCGAACCGAGGTCTACGGGGTTCTGCGCCGAGAGACCGAGCACGGCGAATTCCGCGCTGGTCATGCCGAGCGCGTTTGCGAAGTTCTCGATAAACGAGCCGCAGCCAGAAGAGCAGGCTTCGTTCAGCAAGATGCTCTCAATCTCGCCGTTCTTCACGCGCATACACTTCATATCCTGCCCGCCGATGTCGAGAATGAACTCAGCACCGGGAAGTATCTTGTCGGCGGCTTTGTAGTGCGCCATGGTCTCGATCTCGCCGAAGTCCGCGCCGAGCGCCGCCTTTATAAGATGCTCGCCGTAGCCCGTAGCGCAGGCTTTCGCTATGTACGCGCCCTCGGGAAGCAAGCCGTAAATTTCTTTCAGAATACCGATGACCGATTTCAGCGGGTCGCCCTGGTTTCCCGCATAGTGGGAATAGAGTATCTCCGCCTTTTTGTTCAGCAGCACCGCCTTGGTGGTGGTGGAGCCCGCGTCTATGCCGAGATAGCAAGCCCCGGTGTGATCCTTTATATCCGCGGTGGGGATCACCGACTTTGCGTGACGGGCTCTGAATTCCTCAAGCGCCTTCTCGTCCGCGAAAAGCGGCTCTAAGCGCTCTACCTCGCGCAGCTGATTGTCGCCGAGGTTGGAGCATTTTTCCAGCAGCTCGTTGAAGTCGATCTCGCTCACCTCGTCGGACAGGGCGCAGCCGATAGCCACGAAGAGCTGGGCGTTCTCGGGGAACACAGTGTGCTCTTCATCGAGACCGAGCGTTTCCACGAACCTCGCTCTCAGCTCCGAGAGGTGGTGGAGCGGTCCGCCGAGGAACGCTACATATCCGCGTATGGGCTTTCCGCACGCAAGTCCGCTGATAGTCTGATTTACCACAGATTGGAAAACGGAAGCGGCAACGTCGCTCTTCTTAGCGCCGTCGTTGATAAGCGGCTGTATGTCGCTCTTGGCGAACACGCCGCAGCGTGAGGCTATGGGATATATGGTCGTGTGCTTCTTGGCAAGCTCATTCAGCCCCTTAGCGTCGGTATTCAGCAGCGCTGCCATCTGGTCGATAAACGCGCCCGTGCCGCCCGCGCAGCTGCCGTTCATACGCTGCTCCAAGCCGCCCGTGAGGTAGGTTATCTTAGCGTCCTCGCCGCCGAGCTCTATGGCTACATCGGTCTGAGGGATCAGCGCTTTTATGGCGGTCGTTCCCGCCGCGACTTCCTGCACGAACGGGATATTCAGCCACTTGGAAACGGAAATTCCGCCCGAACCCGTAACGGCTATCTCTACTTTATCTCCCGCCACGGTATCCGAGATCTCGGACACGATATCCGCCACAGTCTTGCGGATATCCGAAAAATGCCGCTGATAACGGCTGAACAAAAGCTCGTCATTTTCCCCCAGCACCGCCACTTTTACGGTGGTGGAACCTATATCCAGTCCAACACGTTTCATAACTGCCATTTCCTTTCTTTTATTGGATAATTATTCCATTTTTATTTCTATTTTTTGTCAAAAACATTGCTTTTTCACGCGGTTTTCACACGGCTTTTACAAGTATCCGTAAAAAACCGCAACTATAATCATTATAGCACATTTGCCCGAAAAAGTCAACACGGAAATTTATGTATTTTCCTATTTAAATATGACCCCGCGGCAAAGCGCTGAACAGATAAACACCCCCCGAAAGGACCTATCGTTCTTTCGGGGGGATCGTCGATATTCATTGTCTGTTATCGATCACAGCGGGCGGAACACGATCTCGCCGCCGTCCACGGTCGCGCGCGCGTGATTGGTCGCGGCGTTCACCTGCAGGATGCAGTTGTTTATTCTGAGTATAACGCCGGGGTAGAACATACGCTTGCAGCCTACCGAGAGGTTCTGCATCTGCTTGAGTTCCTCGTCTATCTCGGCTATGCGCGCCTTGTTCTTCTTGACCTCGCTCTGGAGCTTCAGGCGGTTGCGCAGCGCCTCGGTCTTGAGCTGCTCGCGCTCGGGCGGGAGCTTCGCTTTCTTGGCAAGCTCCGCCAAAGTGATGAGGATCTTTCCGAGCTGGTCGGCTTTGTCCTCCATTTCCTCTATCTTCTTTTCAAGGTCGGAGCGCTCCTTGTTCAATACGGCGTTGTTGCCGAGCGTTATCTCGGTCTTGACGTATTTCTCGGAACCGATAACGGACGCTTCTATCCCGTCGAGAGCGGTGTACTTTCCGCCCATCATAACGCCCTTGCCCGTCGCCAAGATCTTCTGGTCGGCGAATACCTCGCCGCCCACGAACGACGCGCTTTCGACGTTGCCGCACGCGTGGACCTTGCAGTTCTCGCAGAACCCGAGCTTGATAGAGCCCTTGGAGTCGATCATGGAGTTTATCGCGCCGATCTTAATGGAGATATCCCCGTCGGCGGTTATCTCCGCGCCGTTTGCGGAGCCGTTGATGATGATATTTCGCTTGGAAGTCACGCGGAAGCCCTCAAACACGCTTCCCTTGACCGTTACCGCGCCTATAAAGTCGATGTTTCCGCTGGAAACATCCACATCGCCGTCGATGACAAGCGTTTCGTCCACGGCGAAGGAGCCGTTTTTATACACGAGATTTCCGTCTACGGCGGCGATTATCTGCTTGCCGTCGTCAATGAGAGAGGTGCCCTTGCCGACGTTTACCGTCACGGCAACGCCCTTTTTCTGATTGACGACCATTCCCGTGATGTCCTTGCCCGGGGAGCCCTCGGTCGGGAGGGTGATCGCCGCGATGGGCGTGCCCGCCGTGATGTTTCTCACCACGCCGAGATTTTTATAATCCACGATGCCGTGCTCGTTCTCCACGGGCG
>CAYPWI010000031.1:0-11196 GCA_964414395.1 uncultured Ruminococcus sp. | reverse complement strand
TCGTCGCGGAAGCAGCGCGCGAGCTGGATATATCTGTCAAATCCCGAGATCATCAGCAGTTGCTTATACATCTGCGGCGACTGCGGCAAAGCGTAGAATTTTCCGTTGTGAATTCTCGACGGCACGATATAGTCTCTCGCGCCCTCGGGTGTGGACTTTATCATCATCGGGGTCTCTATCTCGATAAAGCCGTTTTCGTAGAAGTACTCTCTCGCGCACTTGGCTATATTATGCCGCATGATCAGGTTATCCTGAAGCGGACGGCGGCGAAGGTCGAGATAGCGGTACTTGAGTCTCAGTTCCTCGTTGGTCTTGGAATTCGATACGATCTCGAACGGCGGGGTCTGCGCCTTGGAAAGGATTCTCAGTTCCTTTACAAGAATTTCCAGCTCGCCCGTCTTGATCTCGGTGTTCACGCTCTCGCGCCCGCGGACGTCGCCGCGGACAAGCAGCACGTCCTCGCTTCTGACGCTCTCCGCCTTCTCAAAGACCGCCTTCTCGGTGGAATCGTCAAACACCAGCTGAACTATCCCCGTTCTGTCGCGGAGATCTATAAAGATGATGCCGCCCTTGTCCCGCACCCTCTGCGTGAAGCCCCCCACGGTGGCTTCCTTCATCTCAAGCGTTACCTCACCGCAATAGCAACTGCGTTTCATGCCTTTCATAGTGTCCATTTCACATATTCCTCTTTTTTATGCCGAAAAACGGCAAATTTTGGCAGAGCCGTCTCAGGCTCGCCGCGCAACGCCTCGGGCGTTGTAAGTCGTGCCGTTTAGGCGCGACTGAAACATATATAAACATTATAACACATTTTTCGCCGATTTTCAAGAGGTAAAGCGGAATTTTTGAGAATTTGGGACAAAAAATGACCCCGAGGTTTTTAGCCTCGGGGATAGAACATTGTGTAAAATCAATATATTAACGGAAACGCTTCATAATGTGTTAACAGTACCACTGTTAATATATTGGGGCGGAGTAAAATAAAGAAGATCCTTTTTTATATTACCCCCATGTATAATTCCGCTGAATTCAAGAAAGCTCGTGTAATCGTCTTCGCGAGAATTGTGAAATACTCCGCAGCCGCTGTCGCCTACGCCTGCTTTGCCGGAGACGTACATACATTCCCACATACCCGCTAACTTTATCACATTGCCCGAAACTTTTGTATCTATGGTTTTGTTGGTTGCTGTGACTGTAAAGGTTGCAAATCCTTTACAGTCTGAATACTTAAACAACTTATCACCCACCTTGGAGTTATACGAACAATGATTGGCACGAATTAAATTAGAATTGGCATATACAGAGCCATCCGAAACAAAACCGCTGGCAAGAGTCACTACACCGAAATCTCCGATCCCACCTGACTTGCAATTCGTAAAAGTTACACTTCCGATATACCTACCGTCCAAATAGATGCGGTCATTTACTTCCATATCATGCCCGCATATCAACAAACCGTCTTCGCCGGAATAAGTTTTACATCCTATCCCGGCGGTAAGACCGCATTTGTCCTTGGTGCCTAACTTTCCTCTGTTAACAAGCGTCTGACCGCCATAAATATGAGTTATAGCAGTGTTCGATTCCGCAACAGAGTCACTCAAGTTTTGATCACCGCTCTCATCCGCGGAAGCGTCGGTAGCAGACAAACCTTCGTATGATTCATCGTCGGTATTATCAATACATGGATCGGAAGAGTGTCGTTCCCATTCTCCAACCAATCTATATTCGATCGGAGAATCCGAAGAATTCGTTTTGCTCGCAAGTGTTTCCGCGTCCACACGTACAACTATGCGGTTATTGCGGATATCATAACCGACACTGTAAACGCCTTCTGTACCAATTAGTTCTTTGTACGTCTTTTCACAAAGCGACCACATATATTCCCATGAATATTTCACTTGTTCAAGCTCAATGCAAGGAAACTCCTCTTGAAGAAACAGGTATTCCGAGAGATCGGGCGAGGCGACCTGAACAACAAAGACATTATCTTCTTCTTTGTAATAATTGCCGCCAAAGGTATCCGGATAAATATGCTCACAATATTCATCGTTTATAAAGCAAGAATCAAAATAGTGTACCGCATCGATCCAATTCTGACGATCGGCGTCTTCTTCGACCGGCATATGTTGTAGAGTGATTCTCTCCGAAACCTCTTCAGATGAATCGGCGTATGCCGATATTCCGAAAAACGCACCAAACACCGTTAAAACTAATGCTAAAAAGATTTTTTTCATAAAAAGCCCTCCTGTTGAAAAAATATAGTTAAAAATCTACAGCACCGTTAAGCCTTTTTTTGCTTTATGCCTTTTCGGCTTTTCCTATACATATATATTCATTATAACACATTTTTCTCCGATTTTCAAGGGGGAAAAGCGAATTTTTTGAGAATTTGGGACAAAAAATCCCTCGGCTTATTTCCAAAGAGCCGAGGGCGATCTATACGAGAGCTGACGTGGGGCAAATGTTTAATAATGATGTTGTTTCATTTTCTCAATGTCTATATTGTTTCTTATCTTTTCCTCGCCAAAGATCAACTCCAAATTGGTAATGTTCCTTATGTAAAATCTACTTTGAACAACGATCAAAAAGTCAAGAGAATCCGTCATATGCTCCATATACCGAATATGGCTTGCCAAAAAGAAAGTCACCGCGGCAGTAAGCAGTATTCCGCCGAATATGATCATATACCCGATAAGGTCGAACAGTTCGCCGCTTTTTTCATCACAGAGCGCTAACATCTTCACCCCGAACACAATAGAAAAAGCAAGTCCGCACGCGGCAAACAGCGCCGTCACGGCGTAACTCACGATCTTCATTATCATCCGTTTTTTCTCTTTCGTGTTATCGAACACCAATTCTTCATCACCTGTCATTTTATTACCTCCTCACGATATATCTGCTCTTCTTTTCTGATTTATGTTTTCCCAACTTACCCGCCCGAAACGGGAAGATGAAAGACCCCAAAAAAATCAGACCGGAACAGAAACAGTCCATAATATGATAATATCACACTTTTTGCCAAAAGTCAAGTATTATATTTTAAGTATGAAGTAATAAATTACGTTGAAAGAGTTAATATAATAACTTAAAATAAAAAGGGGGGCGATAGAATGAAAAAAGAATTCAGCTATGGAGAAAGGCTGAGATACCTACGCCAAGAGCGCGGCTTTTCACAGGAATATGTGGCTTTAGAAGCCGATATCACCGCCTCCTACTATGGTCAGATAGAGCGTGGCACGGCAAACCCCACTATCAGTATGCTTGAAAAGATCTGTGCCGTGTTAGGCGTATCATTAGCCGCTTTGTTTACTAAAGCGGGAGCCGATCAGCCAAATCTAGACCCGTTGTCGGCACAAATTCTTTACCGCCTGAAAGGAAAGACAGACCGCGAAAAAGAACTCATTCTTACAATAATAAAAGCCGCTTTAAAACTGCAATCCGAAAACAAATAACCGTTAAGCCCTACTCACCAAAAACTAAATATAATATCGGGGCTGTAAAAAAAACAGCCCTCATTTTGTCCACTTGGCGTGGACTAGCCGTCAGTTTGTTTTTTTACCCTTGGCAGGGTGATGCCGCGCGGTTTGGGGAACACTTTTCAATTAAAAGTTGACAAAACTTTTTTGTTTGCCGAGCACGGACGGCGCTCTTTTTGTCCGTTGAGCCTCGTCCGCGCTCGGCGGACAAAAGCCCCGTCTCCGTTTGGCGGACTAAAAAGTTCTGCCCTATTTTAATTGAGAATTAGTATTATACAAATATCGCCTCGCTCAATTTTTGAACGAGGCGATAAAATATAACGATTTTCCGAGGATAATTCTCGAAATTTCGTTATAAAATCCGTATAAATTATTTTAAAGTGTTATAAAATCGTTATAAAATAATTCATACGATATTCGGTTCTTGTAAAAACCGCGAATTTGTCCCGACCATTCAAATATCAGCTATAATATTTCTGATATTTGCTCCTGGGCTTCTCGGGGATAGTCAGCCTGAGCCGACCGTTCGCGATCATGGGACGAACGATATTTGTCATAAGATAATTTATCGTCAGCCGCCCCTTGAAATGCTGCTCTATCTCCGCGCGGGAACGCGGCGTTTTGCAGAACGCCAGAAGCTCCAACTCGGCGCTGCCCATGCGGGGCGCGTTGATAAATCCATTGTAAAGCGTCGCCCTGAATACACCGCGGTCGTTCTCAAACTTGGGCGCGGGCAGGCGGAAATTCTTCATGGCGCTGCAAATGGTAGGTATGCCGCTGTAGCGGTTCTCGGTAATGTCCAACACCTCAAGCGCGTTGGCAAGGAACGGGTTCCGCGTGTCGGCGGCGACCTTTCCGAGCCTGTCGAGCGTCATTCTTCCGTAAAGTCCGCCGGGGTTCTCTATCTCCATTCGATCGGTGAACATCTTTATCGTTATCGGCGCGGATTCCGTGTGGGTGCTGTAGTCGCGGTGAACAAGAGCGTTGAGGATAAGTTCTCTGACGGCGATGACGGGATATTCCGTCCTGTCGGCGCGCCTGCCGCTCTGAGGATCGATCATCGTCGCGGTCTTCATATTCTTGCGAACGAATTTCAGCGCCCCGTCAAGCATATCGATTATGCCGCCGTCGATGCGAGCGTTGTCCAAAAACCTCTCCCCGACGGGACTGTCTTTTCCCATCTCCGTATCCAATACGGAAACGGCGGTGATACACAGCTGAGGGAAAAAGCTCTGCGGATACGGCGAAAACAGCAGCAGCCCCGTCAAGGTCGGCTTATCATCCTGAACAAATCCCTGCAGGGTGTTGATCTTGTCATTTGAAAGCCCCGAAAGATTGGGCTTCTTCTTTCGCATTGCGATCAGATACTCTTTATGCTCGTCCGTGTCGATATCGGAAAGCTCCGCGCGCTCGGTCGTGCGAAGCTCGTCCTGTATCTTTTTCTTGAACGCCTCATAGCTGTAGACCTCATATTCGTTCATGTGCAGATCGCCGTCGCCCACGCGGATATACGAGCCTTTCAGCCGCCCCGCTCCTCTGTAAAAGCAGGGCTTGAGCTCGTTTTCTATCTCCTGGATCTCCGCGCTCACCACGGTTTTCGTTCCGATATTCGCGACCGTACACAGCGGGCGCAGAGCGGGTTCCATCTGCCCCGCCTGCTCCATTATCTTCTTTTGAAGATCGGCGGGGTCATACACACCGCAGACCTCATAACCGCACTGCTCATCGATACCGAACACGATAACACCGCCGCCGTATTGATTGGAGAATGAGGACAAAGTGTCAAATAGCCTCGGGCACCCCTCGCGAGCCGCCTTTATCTCCAGAACATTGCTCTCACATTTGGTCTTCCGTATTTTGTTTACAAGTTCGATCAATTCGCTTTCGATCATTTGCAATGCCCCCTTTTCTTAAATTATACGCGTTTTATAACACTTTGTCAAGAGAACATTCGTATAATTTTTAAAAAATCGTTATAAAATCCGCAAAATCGTTAAAAAATCGTTATAATTTTTCTTTTTTCTTTGAAATTTCGTAAAAATCGTGTCTTTTATCCGCAAATTATGCTTTTCCTGTTTGACTTTTCAACATTCGCCCCGGCTTCGGCGCGAAAACAAGCAAATTCGGAAATGATCCGATCGAAATATCAATAAATACGGTCTTCTTTTCTCGAAAACAAGAAAGCAAAAACTCAAAACGATCGATTTTCACACAAATTTACAACAATATTTCGCGGAGATAGTTATAAAATCCGTGAAAAATCGTTATAAAATTCGAGAAAATCGTTATAATTTCGTTAAAATCGTTATAAAATCCGTATAATTTTCTCAAAAAGAAGGGAAATTCAAATTTTCGCTCACCGAGTACGCAAAACCGCCCGAGAGTTTTCCCTCGGGCGGCAAGCTTATTTATACGAAACAAATATCAAACACTTTCGGAACTGCCTTGCTCTCCGGAATTGCCCGCGGCTCCGTTCTGACCGCCCGGGAATTCCCGATCGCCGCGACCGCCAAACCCGCCATGACCGCCGTGGAATTCCGGCATACTTCCGTCAAAGTCATCGGGAAAGCTCATATCATCGGGGAATTCGGGTCTGCTCCCGTCAAAGTCCTCGGGAAGGCTCATATCGTCGGGGAATTTCTGTCCGCCCCAATTTCCAAAGCCGCCGTGACCGCCCATTCCACCGCCGCCGGGCATCGCGGTGGGATCCGATTCCGAACCGTCGTTCGTGGTGATGTCGCCGCCCGTGCGGGAGTAATCCCTTTCGCAGTCCAGCGCGGTGTTGCCGTTTCCGTTGCAGGTGAGGTCGAGAGTGCCGCCCGTAATGGTCAGCGAACCGTTGGAGTCTATACAGTCGCCGTCCGATACGACCTTGATAACGCCGCCGTTTATGGTGATCGCGCTATTTGAGGAGCTTCCGAACCTGTCCATTCCCGGCATACCGCCGCCGAAGCCCGAGCTGTCCGCGCCGCCCGCCGCGTTGAAGCCGTCATCATTCGCCGTTATGTCGAACTCCCCGCCGTCAACGGTGATGTTCAGACCCTCTATGCCCTCATAGCAGTAGGAGATGTTGAACTCCCCGTCCCTGATCAAAACGTCCGCGTCGGAATGAACACCGTCGTCGCCCGTCTTGATATTGAACACACCGCCGCTTACGGTGACGTTCCCCGCGGCGTGAAACGCGTCGTCCTCGGTGTCGGCAACAAAGCTGCCGCCCGTGATGATAAGTTCGCCGTCCGTCTTTATTCCCTTGGCGCTCGCGGCCTCTTCCGCCGCGGTCGCGGTCGTGTCCTGACCGAGGAAGCCGAAGCCGCCCTGACCGCGGCCGCCGCCGAAGCCCATAGCGTCCGTCTTCATCGTAACGCTCGCGCTGCCGTCTCCCGTATCAAGCGCGAATTCGCCGCCCTCGATAGTCAGATACTGCTCGGCGCTGATGCCGTCGCCGTCCGCGTCTATGGTGAACTTTCCGCCCGAGATGTAGATAAAGCCCTTTTCGGCGTCATCGGTATTTTCGGATTGAATTCCGTCCTTGCCCGACTTTACGGATATCGTTCCGTTGGAAACGCGCACGCTGTCCTTGCCGACCAATCCGTGTTTCTCGGCTGTGATATCATACTCGCCGCTGGTTATTACAAGGTCGTCCTTGGAGACCACGCCGTGACCCGCCGCCGCGGTTATTTTAAGCGAACCCGCGCCGTTCAGCGTCAGGTCTTCCTTGGAGAAGATCACCGCGTCGATGTTGTTGTCGTCTATCTGCACATATTCGCCGCCGTTTGAGAGAACATTATCAGTCCCCGAAGCCGTGGTGATGAACACCTTATCCGCGCAAGCTGCGTAAATCGCCGCCGAGGTGGAACTATTTATATTCACACCGTCCAGCACTAAACGAATTTTGTCCGTATCCTCGGCATTGACGATGATCATACCGTCGCCGAGCGTTCCCGAGAGGATATATGTGCCCTCGTCCTTTATCGTAACGGTACCGCCGTCTATGGAGACAGCCTTGGAATTGCAGGACGCGGAGCTTCCCGAAAGCGTTATCGCGGCGCTCTGATCCTCGTCATAGCCTATCTCTAAATCACGGTTGGAGAACAAGTCCGCGGCGTTCGCCAAGAGGTTTGAGGTGTTGTCCTTGCTCTCGGACAAAGCACCGTTTCCGCTCGTTTGGCTTGTATCACTCGTCCGATCGGAAGCGTTCGAGCCCGCTATATCAGCCGCGCTGCATCCTGTAAGCGCCAAAAGCATAGAAAGTGTCAAAGCCATAAAAGATCCGTTTTTCATAGTATTACCCCCTAACAACTATCTTACAGCTCGCCGATGACCGTTTCCTGCTTGGACACGGAGATCTCGAGATTGCCGTTGCGGCAGCGGAGCTTGTTTATCATTTCCTTTTCATTTCCCGCGTCGTTTAATTTTATGTTATAGGTCAGCTTGAAAAGGCTGCCCATATTGGTGGTCTTGACGTTCGTCAGCTCACATTCCGAGGCGTATTCTTTTATAATAGGCTCGAACACGTCCTGATAGTCCAGATCCTCGGGAATGGTTATGTGAAGCGTCTTATAAAGCGCGGAATTCTTCTTCCCGCCAAAGCCGACTTTGCTGTAAAGCATACTCACCGCCCCGAACACTATAGCGCAGAGGAAGCCGTATGCGATGTATCCCATGCCGACGATAAGTCCCGTTCCCATAGCAAGGAAGATAGCGCCTATCTCCTTCGCCGAACCCGGCACGGAGCGGAAGCGTACTAAGCTGAACGCGCCCGCCACCGCAACGCCCGCGCCCACATTGCCGTTTACCATCATAATGACTACGCACACCACCGCGGGAAGCAGCGCCAGCGTCGCCACAAAGCTCTTGGTGTAGCGTGTGCGGTACATATACGAAAACGCCATTATCAATCCGATCACCAACGCGCTTATCACGCAAATAAGAAAATCCGCGGGCGAGATAACGTTCGTCAGCTCCGTATCGAAAAGTCCCTTAAAAATATCAGCAAGCATACAAAATTCTCCCTTGTTCGTAATTATCTTCTATTTCGTTAAGCTTAGGCTGCGCGGCTTTTTTCATCATATCCAGATACGCCGCGCCGTATTTGGAAAACGACGTCTGATAGACCTTAAGATCGTTCAGCACATCGGTCATCCAAAGCGGTATCCCACCCGAGGTCTTGATCTCCATAAGCGAATATCCCTTTTCCGGCAGAAGCGGTGTTCCGTAGACCTCCGCGCCCAGCAAGATGTCATGATCTCTGTAAAGGATATTCTCATCAAACGTCACGCGGAAGTCCCCGCCATTCGTCTCAAAGAACGCCTCGCGCTCGTAAGTCAGGAACACCGCGGGGCGAAGCCCCTCATAGAACGAGCGGAAATACTCGATCTCGTCCGCGATCTGAGACCGCACAGGCAGCGCAGCGCCGCCGTTCAAGCAGATCATCGCGTCCTTCTCGGAGAGCGTCAGGCGGCGCTTGTAGACGACCTTCTTGTACTTCTTTTTAAGCTCCACGAAAACGGGATCTTCCGAAGCCGCCGCGCTGTAGCTGCGCACGCGGAGCTTTTCCTTGTAGACGGGCTTTTCGAGCGAGCGTCTTATCAGCCTGAAATTCTCCGTGTCGTAATAGATGTTGCGGATAGTGGTGTGACCGTACTTGTCGAGCTTCATATACGGTCTCATCGCCTTTATGATCTCCTGCTTTTGACGGTTTGTCAGCAGGTACTTTATCTCATACCGCTTGAATGTGGATTGATAGGTCATTTGCCATTCCCCTTTCTTTTTATGATCTGATTATAACACCCCGTCCTTTAACCTACTTTAAAGCGAACCTTAAATCAACTTAAAATTTTATTTTATTCCAAGAAGACTTCGGGCAAGCTCAAAACCGCTTCGTTATCGGCTTTGTTTGATGTTATGACCTGATTATAACACCTGCGGCTTTAATTAACTTTAAAGAAAACCTTAATAAAACTTAAATTTTTATATACTTCTTGACAAACAAATTAAAAAAGCATATAATATAGTCAGATCAAAATTATCCGCATATAGGAAAGGAGAAAAATTATGGCAGCCGAATATGATATAACCTTCAGATATGAGATACTCAATGAGATCATCGCCCACGTCACAGCTCTCATCGACAGAACGTTCCCCGAGGATATGCCCTCGGATATTGCCGAGATGAATAATGAGGCATGGGATATTTACCGTAAGATTCCGGTCGAAAATGACATAGATGTTCTTGACAGATACGAGAAGCGGCTGCTGGAAATCAGGGATCATGTTAAAGCGCTCAGTGACAAGCAGCAAAATCGGATGGTAGGATAAAATGATCGTAAAACAGTGTTATGAGTTTTCTGATGAAGAATTAAAAGCAGAAGTTAATAATATTTACGCCGAATATAAAATGAACAAACGCCCCTCCGCCGATCCCAAAGCTTTTCTCCTTGGCGGACAAAGCGGTTCGGGGAAAAGCACAATGCAAAGAATTTTCTCCAAAAAATACCCCGATACGATCATTATTGACGGCGACAGATTCAGAGAACGGCACCCTCGTTTTAACGAAATTCAACGGGAATACGGCAAAGACTCCGCCAATTATTCGCAGCCGTTCGCGAACGCCATTGCCAACGCCCTGATCGAAAAATTCAGCAGCGAGCTTTACGACCTCATCATCGAAGGTACGTGCAGAACCGTAAGTGTTCCGTTAAACAGCTGTGAACAGCTCAAAGCCAAGGGATATACTGTAGCTTTGGCAGTCATATGTACCGACAAAGATACCGCATGGCAAAGCACCATTGACCGATATAACAAAATGGAAACCTGCGGACTTGCTCCCCGCGCTGTGCCCAAAGAAAAATATGACGCTACCGTGTATGTGCTTCCCGATAATATATCTCGGTTATACAAATCAGGCAAATTCGATAATATTCTGTTATTCAACAGAAACAAAGAATGTTTATACAGCTTTAAGGAAACGCCCGACCTCGATCCCGCAGAGATACTTGCAAAAATATTATTGAAATTATAAACAAACGGAGAATTCCCGCCCTGCGAAAATTCTCCGTTTGTTATTATGAATTCGGTATCGAAGCCGTGATCATAATCGACTTCTCGTCCTGTGTGGAAGCTGTTATCTTCCCTTTGTGCGCGGCGACTATCGCGGCGGCTATCGACAATCCCAGACCGTAGCCGCCCGTCTTGGAACTCCTCGAGGAGTCGGCGCGGTAGAACCTGTCGAACATATGCGGCAGCGTCTCACGAGGCACGCTGTCCGCCGTATTGAACACGCTTATGCGGATAGAATTCTTCTGCTTCTCGACCGTGAATTCTATCCGTCCGCCGTCATTGGAATACTTTACGGCGTTATCAAGAAGTATCGACATCAGCTGGCGTATGGACTTCTGATCTCCCGTCATGGAAAGCATGGGCTGAACGCGTATCGAAAGCTCCTTGTTCCGGGTCACGGACGGTGCGCGGAAGCCCTCGGCGATCTCCTCCGCGAGGTCGGAGAGCGGAAACTCTATCTTCTCGACAGTCGGCTGCTCTTCCATACGCGAGAGCTGAATGAGGTCGTTGGTGAGCTGCGCGAGACGCTTGGTCTGCGTTTGGATATCGGACAGCCACTCGTTTTCACCGAGATCCATTTCGAGGACTTCCGCGTCCGCGTCGATTATCGTCAGCGGCGTTTTCAGCTCGTGACCCGCGTCGGTGATAAAGCGCTTCTGCT
>CAYPWI010000030.1:0-11515 GCA_964414395.1 uncultured Ruminococcus sp. | reverse complement strand
GTTCGATTCCCACTACCCACCCCACCATTTAAAGGCATTGGGCTCTTGCCAATGCCTTTTATATTATGGGATATAGTCAAGTGGTAAGACAGCAGACTTTGACTCTGTGATTCCGCTGGTTCGAATCCAGCTATCCCAACCACCAGGTTTACGAAACCCCATCGGCGTTGCCGATGGGGTTTCGTAAACCGCAATGACATTTGTGATTTGCCTTCGGCAAGTCACAAATGCTCATTGCTAGGCGCGTTTTTCGTTTCGCGGACGGTCGTCCGCGATTTCGCTTCGCGAAACCACGAAAAACGCTCGGTATTGATCCTCTGTTCGGCGTTGATCTTGTCGAAAATCTTTTTGGTAACGATATCACATAATAAACGACAACTTTCGACAGAAGGTTGTCGTTTTTTATTATTAAATAGTTTTTTTTTTACATTATAGAACGCGGCTATATTGACAAACACTTTTAATATTGATATAATAATAATAATAATAATATAGAGAAGCAATTTACATATATTGTAAACGAGGTGATCGTTATGGCAACAGCGAAAATTCTTACAGACGGCAGTACCCAAATAATGGTAATTCCGAGCGAACTTCACCTCAATTGCTCTGAGGTCGAAATAAGCAAAGTCGGATCGGAGCTTAGACTTGCGCCGAAATCAGAGAAAAGCCCCGAAACAGGGTTTGACAAGTTTATGAGATCCGTATCCGAATTGGGCGGTTTTTCGGACGATCTTATTGAAACGATCGAAGACGCACGCAGGAACGAAGTGCCGTCAAAGAGGGAAGAACTATGACGTATATGCCGGACACAAACATTTGTATTTACGCACAAAGGGAGTTCCCGCCGTTATAAAGGCAATGGCTGAAAAATCGCGTGACGGATCGGTTATATCCGCGATAACCTTGGCGGAGCTTTGGCACGGTATTGAGGGTTCAAACGCTTATGATAAAAATGTTCAACGCCTTAACGGGCTTTTATGCGCCGTTGAGGTTATTCCATTTGACGAAAGTGCAGCCCGGCATTACGGGCAGACAGCCTCTTACCTGAAACGAAACGGTACCCCGATAGGAACTATGGATATGCTGATCGCAGCTCACGCACGATCACGAGGTTTCACTGTCGTAACCAACAATTTCCGGGAATTTGAGCGTGTTCCCGATCTAAAGTTCGAAAATTGGATAGACTGAATTCTTTTTGACTTTGAAATATTAAAATTTATTGAAAACGCGAAAATCTTTTTGGTAACGATATCACAATATGCCAAAAGACCGCATTGCAATGCGGTCTTTGTTATTAGTTGCCACGATTTTACCACGATCGGATCTTGGAGAAGTTATTAAAAGACTGTTTTAGCGTTCAGCCGATCATATCCTCGAAACTCTATATATCTTCTATCTTTGGCACTCTGAATGGGAAATAGAATAATTATCGGGTCGCCAATTCTCTATATGATAGGGCAGCTATAAAGTTCTCTGCAGCGAAAAAGGGAAATTTTACGCTTTATATTCCGAACGGAAACCGCATTATGGTGCGGTTTTTTCTTTTCCGAAAAATTGCACCTTGAAATTCTTGAAAAAATGTAGTATATTTAAATCAAACGCATCTTATTAAGTGAAAGGCTTTTCAGAAAGGAGTTGATCTGGTGGACGATAATAAAATCATCGCGCTTATGGAAAACCGCAGCGAATCTTCTCTCGCCGAGCTTTCCAAAAAGTACGGCGGTATATGCAAAAAGATCGCACAGAATATCCTCGGCGACTTCACCGAAACGGAAGAATGTGTTAATGATACATATATGAAGGTGTGGGATTCCATTCCACCCGCGAAACCGTCCTCGCTGTCCGCGTTTACGGCGGCGATAACACGCAATCTCGCGCTTACGAGGCTTCGGCGCAAAAAAGCCGAAAAGCGCGGAGGCGGCGCTGCTATGCTGAACTTCGACGAGCTGGAGGATCTCGTTTCGGGAAACAGCTCGGTTGAGAGCGAGATCGAACGCCAGGAGATCATCGCGGCGATCAACGAATTTCTCTATGAACAGAACGAAAAGCACCGCCAACTGTTTATCCGCAGATATTGGGGCTGTTACAGCATAGCCCAGCTCGCCGAACACTTCCACATGACCGAAAGCAACGTTACAGTAACTCTCACACGCATCAGAAAAAAGCTCAAAGACCATCTTTTGCAAAGGGGGTATGAGATATGACCAAAAAAGAGTTCATAGATATCATGGGCGGCATAGACAAAAAACTTATAGAAAGCACTCTCGATATTGAAACGCCCTATGAGGAATTTTTCACCAACGAACGCCCGCAAAAAGTGTATGTTCCCAGGAAGAACAACGGGGCGCTCAAATTCTCAATCTGCGCCGCGGCGTGCCTAGCTGTGGTCGTCGGTGTGACGCTCATTCTGAAAAACGTCAACAAAACGCCCGTAACTCCCCCGCTCACCACATTGGACAGTTCTGACGAGATCTTAGTGTCATCCGATATATCCTCAGACAGCTCAAGCGACAGCGAGACTTTCTCGGAAAGCGACCCCATAACGAGCACGACGATCTCCGACCCCGGCGATATGAACGAGCTTTACATTGACCGTGAAGATCTGCGGGATCCCACCGTCATAAGTTCCACAAGCAGCTTGGAATGTAAGACGCTGTTTTATCTCCGCGAGGCGGGCGAGTACGGCAGCCCCGGTCTTCGGAATATTTTTGTAAGAGGAGACGGGATATGTGTTCTTGTGAACAGCAGTCTGACCGATAACGATCATCTGTTCATGCTCGACAAGGACGGAAGCGCCAGCGGCGTCAGACATTTAAGGTTCGACGGTTCGACCTACGATTTAAGCAAGGATCTCCGCGTAAACGATAACCGCGTTTTCACCGCTTCGCATAATTTTTCGGAATTCGGGTTCAACGGCGCAAAAACGCGTGAAATGCTTTCCGATCTTCCCGACCACAAATCTTCCATCCAAGGGTTCGATATAATGACCGACGAGTGTCTGTATCTATACATCGACCCCGAGCGCGAGAAGCTGACGCTGTATAATATGGAGACCAAGACGGATATCGCGTCGATTTTGGCTTCCGACTTCGATCTCGGAGACAGCTGGGTGATCGACTTAGTGAATGTCGTCTCTCCCGAGCTTGCCACAGTGACACTTCTGAATTACGATCCGAATAAAGCTTCCGGATATACCGGCAATGAAAACTTCCGCACCTATCTTGTGGAACTGCCGACGCTGAACATCATTCAGCAGCTTGCGGACGACACCGAGATCATGGCGTTGGACGATGAGAATTTCCTCGTTGCTGAACGCGCTTTGAGCGGACGCAGGATATACCGTGCAGCGCTTGAAAACGGAAAACTTTTTGAAACGGGCGAGTATTTCGTAAACTGCGATTACAACGCGAATGTGCTTCTGTCACCGAACAAGAAGGTGGCGGTCATTCGCGAAAATACAGGCGCATATAATATGAGATGTACGGCGGTCTATGCCGATACTCTGGAACAGATCTGGAGCATCGAGTTCAGTGATGACTTTATAACAGGCTTCACCAAGCCCGCCGCCGTGACCGATGACGCGGTTCTGTATCTCTCGGACGGCATCGAGGCGCAGCTGCCTGTTTATCGGATAAGTCCCAAAGATACTCAATAAAATCTCTTTGCGGCTTATGATCGCCGATCGTTCCGATCTCATTGCGCGAAGCGTTTAGTCTTCGCCGACAGAGTGCTTATTTCATCGGCGGCGAACGCGCTAATTAACTAGCTTCCCTTATAAAATTACCGCAGATGTTTAAGTCTGCGGTAATTTTGTTTGAATGAGAAAACACAGTCGCCGACATCGAAATGTCGTATCGCGATGAGGATCACCTGACCGCCGTCAGCACGCCCTTGTCCATCTCGCACACCGTATCGCAAAGAACATCTATGTCCTCGGCGGAGTGGGACGCGATAAGGATCGTTTTTCCTTGGGCTTTCAGGTCGAGAAGATATTGGCGCATATCCTTCACGCCGTCCTTGTCGAGACCGTTCATCGGCTCGTCTAGGATAAGCAGCTCGGGGTCTTCCATGATCGCCTGAGCTAATCCTAAGCGCTGGCGCATACCAAGTGAGTATTTGCGGACGTGGCGCTTTAAGTTGGGATCGAGACCTACGGTTTTCATTGTGTTTCGTATATCGTCCTTAGAAATTTTCCCTTTCAGATCGGCAAGCAGCTTCAGATTTTTAAAGCCCGAATAATAGGGGATAAAGCCCGGGGTCTCGATGATTATTCCCGTATTATCGGGGAAATCACAGTCCTTGCCTATCTTCTTTCCGCCGACGAAGATCTCTCCCATAGTCGGGCGAACAAAACCGCAAATGCACTTCATAAGCATGGTCTTGCCGCTGCCGTTTCTGCCTATAAGTCCGTGAATTTTCCCTTTTTCAAAATCGATGTTTATATTCTTCAATATCGGATTTTTTTGCAGCGTCAGGGAAACGTTTTTTACCTCAATCATCATTAAACCTCCGAGGAAATAGTATCATAATCAAATCTTTTCAGCGAAATTACGCAGAAGACGACAGCCGCCGCTATCAGCACCGCGAAATATATCCCCGACCAGAATATCGGGAAGATCGGCTTGCGCAGAAATTCCGTGTAATGAAGCCAGACTATCGAGTGTGCCATCGGGAATACCCACATAAGCGAAGTATTTATCGAGCAAAGCGCCGCACCGAGCGCTATTACCAAACCGCAGACGACGATCCCCGCCGTTTTCTTCTTGGCTATGGAGAACGCCAGCAGTATCATTCCCAACAAAAACAAATACGCGATAACGAACAGTGTTCTTTCAATAACGGCGGTCGGAAGCGACATCTGATTATACAAGTTTTCGGGAAGGAGCTGCACACCGAAATTTCCGCGCTGATCGGGGAATTCCGATACGAATTTGATCGCCACATCGCTCCATTCTCCACCGAAAAAACTGCCGGCAAAGCTCCCACCGACAGCCGCCGCGAATATCGCCAGAAGATACGCCGCGGTCATCATAACAAGCCGCAGTATCTGCCCGCACAGCCAGCTTTTCTTGCCTATGCGGAATATATAAAATATAGTGCTGCCGTCTATCTTCGGAAAATCGGAAATGAGCGTCAGAAATCCCAGAGGCATAATCAAGAGTATCATTCCGGAATTCAATGTCGCGACATACGGTTCGAGAATGTTTATAGGTTCTCCCATCAGCGCGGCGTTGGCTTTTATCGGCTCAATAGCGAAAGTATAAATGAAAACGCAAAGACACAAAACTATTATCATTCTCGCGTCGGCTATCCATTTCAAGAATTCCACCCACGCACAGGAGAACGAGTTTTTTATGCTGAATTTTGTCATGGCTAGTCTCCTTTGTCCGCGCGGCGTTCCATAATAATTATATATCCGAAAAGCATAAATGCGGCGGTTATCAGAGTTACGGCAAGCGTCGAATACAATTGAGTGCCCACCTTGAGATAGGGTATGCGTGACGGCGCGTATGGTTCAAACGGAAAGACCATTTGATATATTTCACTATCGCGCGTGTTGGATAGAATTTTATTTATCGCCGTTTGCCGTATAAACCGCGTCAGAAACGGAACGCAAAGTATTATGTAGCGATTGCGGCAGAACGCGCTTATGAAAAACGCGGGAAACGTGCTCACACAGCCGTAGATAAACGCCGACAGCAGTTTTTTCATGACCTCCGCGAAAACGCCGTTCGGGGCATAATAACTTAGATCAAGATCGGGATAATGTTGAATTCCCGGGAACGCGGTAACAGAAAATATTCCGAAAAGCATTACACCCAGCATGATCCCGAGCCCGCCGCTTATAACTCCGCAGATAAACTTTGAAAAATAGTATTTCATACGCTTCGCGCGGAATATCGAAAAGCGGATATTGCCGCTGTTTCTCTCGGCGCTTTGCGAGAACACGAACGGGAACGACGCCAGAACAGGCAGAAACATCGCCGAATAACCCGAGAACGCGCTCTTGAATACCGAAAGCGAACAAAATCTGTCGCTTTTTTCCATAAACGCTCTGCTAAATTTAAGCAGCGACTCCAGAACGGAGTAGCTGCGATTATCCGAGCTGTCAATATAAGCGCTTTCGGTAAAGCAGAGCAGAAACGTCACGATCACCGCCGCCAAAAAGCCCGCGCTTATCAACGTTTTTTGAAGATCACATTTTAATGATCTAATCATACTCATACCCCGACTTAACTTCCTGTATTGCTTTCACACGCGCCTCGCCCGTTATCGCGTTTACATATACGTGGTAGTATTGCTGCCTGTCCGCGGAATTTTCAAGCACAAATCTCCAGCACGGAACAAGTTCGTCTTCTATGCCCTTGATATCGTAGACGAGCGTCACCGACTTCGCTTTATATCTCATATGACCCGATAACATCACCGAGGCGTTTTTCACGGCGGTCTTAAGCGTAACTATAGAATCATAGGTTTCTATAGGCGTTTTTTCTTTCCAAGCGCTTGCGTTCGTAAACGAGCATATCTTGTCCGACTCGATCATATACGCATGATCCCAGCTGCCGCTGCCGAGGCTCTCCTCGGAGAATGAGTGCGCTCCGCCATCGCCGCTGCGCATATCGGAAAAAGCATACTTTACACCGTCGATAATGGGCGTTGTCGTGAAATAATAGCCGTATTTTCCGCCGCCCATTTCAACGACACATACACCGCATACGACGCGCTCCAACATATTATCTCCGCACAGCGCGGATATTTCGGCAAAGAGCGTGTTTGCTTTTTTGGCGGCATCCGCTATAGAGATCTCGCCGTCCGCAAGCGGGTAGGTCTTTTCGCTTTCAATATTCTCCGTGTAGTAAACTATATGGTGTTCCTCGCTGAAAATATCAACTCTCATGGGGCTGCCTTCGCTTATGTTATAGTGCTTTTTAAGATTGTCCCCGATATACCAGTACGGTCCGTCTCCGAAATACCCGAGGTAAATCTCGGGTGTCTCAAGCTGGGCGTAGCCTATTATATGACCGCCGTCTTTGTTGATCTCTTTGAATTCGTTATAATTCGCATCACGGTCATCGTCCATGTGGAAATCGCCCTGAATTATAACTTTTTCGGCGATCTCTTCTTTTGTAAACTTACCCGGCGCGAAATAATCGCAGTATTTGACGAAGTTTTCAAAGAACTGTTCCGGCGCGAGACCGTTTCCGTCTTCGGATCTTGTTATGCGATACGCCGTGAGCGTATCGATATCGGGAAATGAATATGTATTTAGATCCTCGAACGAGATATTGTCGAATTTCTCCGATTTGAGCGATATTATCTCTTCGCCGAATGTATCGCGAACAGTTTTTATGGGCGATTTTTCGATCGTGCTTATTTCGGATTTGCCGATGTCGATATCCGAACTTTCACAGCCTGTGAAAAGTGATATAGTCAGTGCGACGCAGAGCAGCGCAATGATTTTTTTGGGTTTGTTTTTCATAAATTTCTCCTCTTTTTACTGTACTTTATGTCCGAGATTGTCTGCCGAACTGTTTTGTATAAAGTTTCGTCAAGCATATCGCGAAAATTGTTCTCTATATAATTTAAGATGTAAAAAGAGTTTTTTCGCTACATATTTTTTTTGATTTTGTGAGAACATACAAATCCGAGGAGAAGTTTTTGGTGTTTTGCACAACTGCGGTTTTGGAGACCGAGCGAATAAAGGAAGCCGCCGTCATCTGACAGCCGTCAGCACGCCCTTGTCGAAACCGTTCATCGGCTCGTCTAGGATAAGCAGCTCGGGGTCTTCCATTATCGCCTGAGCGAGACCCAAACGCTGGCGCATACCGAGCGAGTATTTGCGGACGTGACGCTTTAAATCGTGATCGAGACCTATGGTTTTCATTGTGTTTCGTATATCATCCTTAGAAATTTTTCCGTGAAGATCGGTGAGAAGCCTCAGATTTTTAAATCCCGAATAGTAGGGGATAAAGCCCGGAGTTTCAATGATTATTCCCGTATTATCGGGAAAATCGCGGTCCTTGCCTATCTTCTTTCCGCCGACGAAGATCTCTCCCACAGTCGGGCGAACAAAGCCGCAGATACACTTCATAAGCATGGTCTTGCCGCTGCCGTTTCTGCCTATAAGTCCGTGAATTTTCTCTTTCTCAAAAGTGACATTTATATTTTTAAGTATCTCGGTTTTTCCAAGCGTCAAATACAGTTGATCTATCTTTATCATCTCATTCCTCCGTGAACTTCAATTTCCTCAAAGCCAAAAAGCACAGTACGGTCAATATAACTATCAACACCGCGAAATACACAAACGAACACCACACGGGATAGACGGGCTTTTTGAGTATCTCGTCATAATGCAGCCATATAATAGTGTTCGCCATGGGGAACACCCACCGCAAGGGTGAATACAGCGAAGTCGTCGCCACGCCCGCCGCCATTACCGCTATAGCCGCCGCAAATCCCGAGGAATTGCAGAAAAGGATCTTGAACAGATAGATGATAAGCGACAACGACAACAAATATGCGCTCATAAGAATAAATGTCTGTATCACCGCCGTTATCATGGGTATCTGATTATAGAGATTTGACGGCAGAAGCTGTGAATCGAAGTTGTACATCTCATTCGGAAAACGGGAGTTGTATTTTGTCACCGCGTCGCTCCACTTTATCCCGAAGCGCCCGCCTGAGATGAGCACGCTTGAAAGGAATATAGCGAATAAAAATGTAAATATGGCGAATATCAGAAACAGTATCTGCCCCAACATCCAATTGCGCTTGCCCGTCCTTGAGATGAAGAACATAGAGTTCCCGACGAGTTTTGGATAATCGCTCAGCAGCACCATAAACACCAGCGGGATAAACAGCGTCAACATTCCCGAATTTCCGAGCGCGATAAACGGCTCAAAAATGATAAGTCTTTCCCCGAACCTTTCCGCGCGTGCCGCCAGCGGGTCGATAGCGAGCGTTTTTGTAAAAATAATCAGCACGCCGAGAATGATTATTCGCGGATCGGTTATCCAGCTTATAAATTCCGTCTTAGCGACCATGAATATCTGCTTAAAATCCTTACGCACCCTTATCACTCCCCGCCTTTTGCAATAACAGATACCCGACAAGAAACGCCGCGGATAAAGCAGCGTAAAATATAATGCTCCCCGCTTGGCTTGACGCGTATTCGGGAACGGTCAAAAGCGCGTCGGGGTTTATTGCGGATAAGAAAGCCGCCGCGGCAGTGTTTATGTGTTCGAGATCTTTATAAACGCTTTGTGAGAGCATTGATACTGTCTGCGCCGCCGCGTACTTTATAAAAAACGGTATGCACATCACTATGTATTTGTTTCGTATAACGCTCAAGCTGAACATCGCGGGCATAGTCCAGAATGTGCCATAGAGAAATACTCCGAACAGCGGCTTTAAAAAGTCCGCCGCCCCGCATGCCTGTTCCGTGAAAAGCCCGCTGTACTGCGAAATATCGGGGAAGAGAAGATATACGATCCCGGCGAATACAGCGTATCCCAACGCCGCCGATATGCCGCCCGAGAGCGTTCCCGAAACATAGCGTGACAGCTCATATTTCATTTTTGAGGAACGGAAGACCTGAAACCTTACGGCATTGTTTTCGCGTTCGGCGCACATAAGAGGCACGAAACAGAACGCTGTACTTAGCGGCGCGAACAGCGTAAACCACCCGCTTCGTGCGCTGCGTATAACGTTATAGCCGCAAAACTCGGCAGTCCTCAGCATTTCATCGCGGTCAAATGTCATCAGAGAATTTATCACAGAATATCTGTTCAATGTGCTCGGGTCGGAATATATCTCCGCGCAGAACAGCAGAATGATAGTCAGAAGCGTTGATAAATAAAACCACGGCGAGGAAAATATTTTCCTCGATTGTACGAAAAGTTCTCTCATTTTCGATCTCCCGAACAGCGTTCCGCGAGGTTATTACGAATAACTGTAGTAATCGGTATCACCGCTTACGGCATCTATGTAAACATTATAAAAAAGATCGTCGTTGGTGTTGTAAAGGTTAAACTTCCATGTCGGATGCAGGAAATTAGTATGCGTTTCCTCGTCCTGTTCCGTGCCGCTGTAGATAAGCTCCGCGGAGCGCACTTCGAATATCGCCGCCTCGGTGAGGCAGCTGCTTGCTATATCGGCAGCCTTTTCAAACGGTATAATCATGTCTATAGCATCGCCTGTTTCTTTTACGATGGGCTGTGCGTAACCGTATGCCATATCCACATCGTTATTCTTGGAAATGATCGCCTGACCGCGGTCATAGTAATGGCGTTTAGTATAGTTATTGCTGGTGAATTCGCCGGCGGTATCAAACGGTATGCCGTTCCAAGACGCCGTAAACCTCAGAAGATAATAATACATATCGTCCGTGATCTTTATTGGGCTTACAGATCTTACAGAACAGGAGATCTTTTCGTTGTTCCCAAACGGCTGCGATCTGTAAAAATCATTGATAAAAAAATCTATAGCTTCTCCTATGGAATATTCCCCGTCGGATAATTTGTAAGTCTTATCGTTTGCTGTGCCGTCGTTGAAAAAAGTTTCGTATGGGTATTCGCCGAGCAGATCCATAGGGAGCAGTCCCATAGGACGGTATTTTCGCCCGGACATTTCAATAACCTTGCCGCGGGTCATCCAGATAGGATAAGCGTATGCCGCGCCCCAGAGATATTGAAATTTATCAAGATCGACATAGGTCAGCCAATTGATCAATATGGAATCATCGTTTTCTATTTGTTCGCGGTAATCGTTCACCCTCGCGCCCGCATTGTCGAAGGTCATTCCGTTACCCTCTACGGTCGCGTAGGGAAAGCTGAAAGCCTCGTCGGTGAAATAAACGTTGCCGCTGTCATAATCGTCCCCGAAATACGTCTTGCAGTATTCCACAAATTTCGCAATGGCTTCTTTGTTCGACGGTCTGTCAAAATAAAACGTAACGTCGATATTATGACATTCCGTGATCTGCGGGACAGAAAATTTTCGAGCGTTTGTCCAATCAAGATTTGAGTATTCTTTAGCCTTGCAGTTTTCAAATTGTTTATCGTATCCCCTTATCGCTTGCTTTACGGACACCGCGTCTTCGTGGACTAAAACGCCGTTTATTTTGGTCTTGTGGCTCTCACACGCGGAAAGCGAAAGAATAAGCGAAGCAGATAGAATGATGCAGAGAAATTTCTTCATAATAGTACCTCAAAAGAAAGTTGAATGGGAATATTTGTGGCTAGTACCAGTATAACACATTATACCTTGTTTAACAAGGTACATAATTCACAAAATAATGCTTTAAACTCTTGTAAATATTATTCGGTTTTAACAAAAAGCACCAAAATTTTGTGATTTGCAGCCTGCGTGATATCGTGAGCAAAAAAATTTCTTTCCTTCACGACAAAAAAGCGAGGTCATTGCAGACCTCGCTCGTAATATAAGCGGCGATACGCCGCTGGCTCCCCCGACTGGACTTGAACCAGTGACACCCTGATTAACAGTCAGGTGC
>CAYPWI010000029.1:0-11911 GCA_964414395.1 uncultured Ruminococcus sp. | reverse complement strand
TCTTCAATCTGCGCGACGCCAATACGCATCTTGATTTCGATCTCGATCTCGCGGTGGAGGAAAGCTCTAAAAACCCCGTGTTCTACGTTCAGTACGCCCACGCGAGAATTTGCCGCCTGCTTGCGAAGATGGCTGAGGACGGCGTGAGATACAGCGGCGGAGCCGTTTCGTATTCCGACGAGGCGGAGCTTGCGCTTGTGCGTAAAATAGCCGAGCTTCCCGAGCTGATAAATGAGGCGGCGGCTGAATACAGTCCGTTCAAACTGACAAAATATGTATATGAGCTGGCACAGACGTTCCACAAGTTCTACGACTCCTGCCCGATAAAGGACGCGGAGGAGAGCGTGAAGCTTTCAAGACTAGCCCTTTGCGAGGCTGCCAAGACGGTCATCAAAAATGTTCTGACGCTCCTTAAAATAGACGCGCCCGAAAAAATGTGATATAAAACGTGATATAGTTTAGACAAGAATTCCGGAGGAACAGACAGGATGTTTAAGCAAGAGAAAATATATTACAAGAAGTCCTTCTTTATAGCTCTGATAATGGCGGCTGTGATGTTTTTGCCGTTTCTGTTAATAGACAAGGGATTTTTCATCTTCTACGGCGATTACAACGCGCAGCAGATACCGTTTTTCAAGATGTGCATACGGTCAATACACAACGGCTGGTCGGGGTGGAACTGGCAGACCGATCTCGGCGCGAACTTCATAGGAAGCTACAGCTACTATACGCTGGGAAGCCCGTTTTTCTGGTTTATGACACTGTTTCCCGCGGCGTGGTCGCAGTATCTTATGGCGCCGCTGCTTTGCGTGAAGATAGCGCTGTTCTCGCTGTTTTCGTTCATCTATATCAGACGCTTTGTCACGAAGCCGCAGACCGCGCTTATCGGCGGGATACTGTACGCGTTTTCGAGCTTTAATCTATACAATATCTTCTTTCAGTTCCAGGACTCGATAATCTGGTTCCCGCTGCTGTTGGTGGCGCTCGAGGAGGCTGTCGTCAACAAGCGCCGCGGCGTTTTCGCGCTGGCTGTGGCGGTGAACGCTCTGGCAAGCTATTTCTTCTTTATCGGAGAATGTGTGTTCCTTGTGATCTATGTGCTGTGCCGTTTCGGCATGGATAAAATGTTCAGCATCAAGAAATCGGATTTCTTCTCGCTGGCGTTTGAGAGCATCGTCGGCGTGATGATAGCGGGCATACTGTTTATTCCGTCTATCTATCAGGTGCTGGATGTTCCGCGCTCAACGAGGGTGCTTTCCGATTGGGACTTTATTTTCTACGGTACCGAGCAGCGCTACGGACTGCTTCTGGAGGGTATTTTCTTCCCGCCCGAGGTCGCCGCGAGGACGAATATGTTCCTCAACGCCAACGCGAAGTGGTCGAGCGTCGCGCTGTATCTGCCGCTGTTCTCCATGGCGGGCGTGTTCGCGTTCGTCAAGGGGGCAAAGGGGCACTGGGCGAGGGTGCTGCTGCTCATCTGCGCGGTGATGTCGTTCGTCCCGGGTCTCAACGCGTCGTTTACTATGTTCAACAACAACTTTTATACCCGCTGGTGGTATATGCCCGAGCTTATGTGCTGTCTGGCGACGGTCTACGCGCTCGAGCGTGAGGATTTCGATATCGGATCGGGTGTGAAGTTCTGCGCGTGGGTGACCGCTGTTATGGCGGGTCTGGCGCTGCTTTCTCCGTTTACGAAGGAGACTACCGCGCCCGACGGGACCAAGACCAAGACTCTTTATCCGAGATTTCTCGCCAAGGAGACCGATCCCGCGCTTTATGTTTCGATCGCGATCGGTGTGGCGTTCCTTATTATGCTGGCGCTTCTCGTTCATGTCCGCAAAAAGCTGCCGAAGGATCTGTTTATGCAGCGTGTGACCGCCGTGACGATCCTCTGTTCTATGGTATTGGGATATTATTTCCTCGGCTACGGGCGGATCATCAACGGAAACGGCGCGAACTATCAGCGTCAGATAAACGCGAAATTCGAGATAGACGATGACGAGTTCTACAGAATAGAGGGGCTGGGCGAGACCAACAACGTTAATATGCTGTGGGATATGAGCTCTCTCAAGAGCTTCACGAGCATACTTCCCGGTTCGACCTTCGAGTTTTACGATCTTCTGGGAATAAACCGCACGGTAAATTCCGCACCCGAGAATTCAAAATACGGCTTGCGTGCTCTTACGCGTGTGAAGTATATCATGATACCGCACAGCATGAAGCAAAGCACCCGCGATTCCGCGCTCAGAGATCTCGAGATCTACGAGTATATGGAAACTCAGGGCGAGTACGACATCTATAAGACCGACTACGCGCTGCCTATGGGATTTTCCTACGACACCTACCTCAGAGTGGACGATGTGAAGAGCAACAAGCGCGTTGAAAACCTCATGGTGAGGGCGGCTATTCTCACCGACGAACAGGTGGAGAAGTATTCCGACATTCTCGAACCGGAGGACGTAGACCAAACGGGGCTTATCAACGTTCCGATGTTCAGATATGACGCTCAGAAACGCATAGACGGCGGCGTTTCCGATTTTAAGATAAACAACAGCGGCTTCACCGCGTCCTCAAACTACGACAAGGAGAAGCTTGTGGTGTTCAGCGTGCCGTACTGCAAAGGCTGGTCCGCGACCGTCAACGGGAAAGCCGTTGAGGTGGATAAAATAGACGGCGGTCTCTGCGGCATTCGCGTTCCCGCCGGGGAGACGAGCATCGTGTTCACATACGAGACGCCGGGTCTAAAATACGGCATCTATGCTACGATCATCGGCATCGTGCTGCTGGGAGTTTATGTGCTGATAATTTACGCAGTTCTCCGCAGGAGACCGAAGCCCTATGTTCATCTGTACGACCGCGATCAGCATGACGGCGTGGCGGCGCACCGCTCCTATATGCGGCAGATCTCCGAGCAGATAAGCTCGTCTTCGGAGTTTGGCGGAAGACCGCCCGAACAGTCGGTCATGATGAATATGTCGGAATTGAAAAAGCAGCTTTCCGAGGAGGATCGGAAGGAGTTCCCTATCGAAATTAAAAATGACGGCGAGGAGAAGTAATTATGTATTCTGTGGAAAAGCAGCTATCCAGCGAACAGAAGTTCGACGGAAGGGTCGTGAAGCTGTTCGTCGATAAGGCGGAGCTTGAAAATGGAAAGATCGTCACGCGCGAGGTGATAAAGCACCCCGGCGGCGTGGGGGTCGTGGCGCTCGACGATGACGAAAACGTTCTGTTCGTGCGGCAGTTCCGCTATCCGCACGGACGCGTGCTGCTGGAGATCCCCGCGGGGAAGCTGGAGTTCGGGGAAGACCCCGAACAGTGCGGGCTGAGAGAGCTTAAAGAGGAGACGGGCTGCACCTGCGACAGCTTCGTTTCCTTGGGAAAGCTGCTGCCCACTCCCGCGTATGACTCGGAGATAATATATATTTATCTGGCGCGCGGACTTCACGGCGGCGAACAGCATCTCGACGAGGGCGAGTTCCTCGAGGTAGAAAAAATACCGCTTAAAAAAGCGGCGGAAATGATAATGAATAACGAGATCGACGACGCGAAAACTCAGCTGGCGATCCTCAAGACTATTTCTCTGCTTAAAGATCACTGAATATACGTCTGATAAGCGTCGAGTATTTTCTCTTCGATCTCTTCGCGCACGTTGGACGATATCGGGTGAATGATGTCGCGGAATATCCCGCTGTCCTCGCGGCGGCTGGGCATAGCCACGAACATTCTCTCATCGCCCTGAACGAGCTTGATGTCGTGAATGGCTATGGCGTTGTCGATGGTGATGGACACCACGGCGCGGAGCCGTCCTTCGTGCATTGTTTTTCTGATTTTGATGTCGCTGATTTCCATGTTTGACCTCCATTGTTGAATTCACTTCTATTTTGAGATTTTTTTCATAGAATATGCGTGCTTAAACGCAATTCGTGAAAGAAGAAAAGCAAACAGGATATCAGCTCCGTAATTGTCCATTATCAATTGTTATTTGGGGGTATTTTTTTGGAGAACTTTCTTATCGGAAAAAAGCACATTCATTTTATAGGAATAGGCGGCAGCGGAATGTACCCGCTGGCGCAGATACTCCATACAAAGGGGTACTATCTCACGGGCTCGGACAACAACGAGACCGCGACCTTGCAGGCTGTGCGCGATATGGGTATCCCCGTGACGCTCGGGCAGAAGGCGGAGAACATAGAGGGCGCGGACTGTATCGTCTTTTCCGCGGCTATCATGGAGGATAATCCCGAGCTTATAGCGGCGAGAAAGGCTGCCGAACACGGTGTAAAGCTCGCCGAAAGAAGCGAGCTGCTGGGTTTGGTCACGGAGCAGTTCTCAAAGGCGTTCTGCGTCTCGGGAACTCATGGCAAGACGACCGTGACTTCCATGCTCGCTTCAATAATGCTGGCGGCGGGGATAGATTTCTCGGCGGTGATAGGCGGGAAATTACGCGCTATCGGCGGCAGCGGCAGAGCGGGGAAGAGTGAGTATATGGTCTGCGAGGCGTGCGAGTTCAAGGACACGTTTCTTCACCTTTCCCCAAACATCTCCGTTATCCTCAACATCGATGAGGACCATATGGACTACTTCAAGACCATGGATAACCTTAAAAACTCGTTCGCGAAGTTCTGTAAGATGACGACCGATATTATCGTCGCGAATTACGACGATGAGAACGTCTGCGAGGTCTTGAGGAAAAGCGGAAGCTCCGCGAAATTCGTAAGATTCGGGAAAAGCGCGTCGAACGATTTCTACGCGGACGATATAAGGCAGCACTCCGACTTTCACCGCTCGTTCTCGCTTATGCACAAGGGAGAATTACTGTGCGTGATCGATCTGCACGTTCCCGGTGAGCATAATGTCCACAACGCCGTGGCGGCGGCAGCGGCGGCGTATTCCGCGGGAATACCCGTCGAGGCGATCAAGAAGGGACTTGACGAGTTCGCAGGCGCTATGCGGCGCTTCGAGAAGCTCGCCGAGATAGACGGCGTTACGTTTGTGGACGACTATGGTCATCACCCCGCCGAGATCGCCGCGACGCTCAAGACCGCCAAGGATATGAGCTTCAAGCGGGTTTGGGTCGTTCATCAGCCCTTCACCTATTCGAGAACTGCGATGCTGCTGGACGATTTCGCGAAAGCGCTCTCCATAGCGGATAAGGTGGTTCTGTCCGAGATCATGGGCAGCCGCGAAAAGAACACCTACAACATTTACGCGAAGGATCTCGCGGAGAAGATAGACGGCTGTGTGTGGTTCCCGACCTTTGAGGAGATAGCCGATTACGTCACCGAGCGTGTCGAGCCGGGCGATCTCGTGATAACGACGGGCTGCGGCGACGTTTACAAGGCGGCGGATATGATGATCGAACGCATGAAGAACAGAACGGAGAAATAAAGATGAATGAGATAAACAGTAGGATAGATGATTTTATAAGCGCTAATAAAGACGAGATCATAAGCGATCTTTCAAAGCTCGTGGCAGTGCCGAGCGTTCTCGGAGAACCGTCTGAGGATGCGCCGTTCGGGACTGAACCTAAGCGGGCGCTCGATGAGATGAAGAAGCTTTGCGACAGAATGGGATTTAAAACCACTGTTTACGGAGACGCGGTGCTGTGCGCGGACTATCTGCCCGAGGAACATTCCAAGATCGAGCTGGGAATTCTCGCGCATCTGGACGTTGTTCCCGTAGAGCGCGCCAACTGGAATACCGAACCGTTCTCGCTCACCGAGAAGGACGGCGTTCTGTTCGGGCGCGGCACGATCGACGACAAGGGACCCGCCGTGGCGGCGCTGTGGGCTTTGAACTGCGTCAAGTCTCTGGGAATAAAACTGAAAAGCGGCGTTCGTCTGATCTTCGGCACGGACGAGGAAAACGGCTCGGAGGACTTGGAAATATACAAGAAATTCGATAAGTTCCCCGTTTATGTTTTCACGCCCGACGGCAGCTTTCCCGTTATCAACATCGAAAAAGGTATGCTGCGTTCGCGGTTTCGCGGGAAGGTCGGCGGCGGGATAAGATCGCTTGCCGGCGGGAGCATACCCAACGCCGTGCCCGACCGGGCGGAGCTGACACTCGGCGGCGTTTCAAAAGAGAAGATATCGGATAAGCTTGATGAAGTTATGTCGGAGTTTCACGCCAAAGGCGCACGGAATTTGGTGTTAAATACCTCGGAGAACAAAGATGTCGTTCGGGTGACCTGCTGCGGCAGGGCGGCGCACGCTTCCACTCCCGAAACGGGTGAGAACGCTGTCACCGCGCTTATCAAGCTTATCGGAGATTTGGTCGATGATGATATTTTTAAGGGGCTGGAGCGACTGTTTCCGTATGGAGAAACGGACGGCGCTTCTCTCGGTCTGAAATGCTCGGATAACAGCGGGGCGCTCACTTGCGTTCTGAGCACTCTTCGCGTTGAGAATGGCGAGATAAGCGGCACCATAGATATCCGCTTCCCGACCTGCACGAATTTGGAGAACGTCAGAGGAAAACTCGCGGCGGCGCTCCAAGGTATCGGTCTGGAATATGAGATGATACTCGGCGACGAGCCGCACGTCGTTCCCGAGGACAGCGAGTTCGTAAAGAAGCTGCTCTCGGTCTACGAGGAATCGGAGGGCGAACCCGGGCGCTGTATCGCGATAGGCGGCGGAACGTATGTCCACAATATCGAGGGCGGTGTGGCGTTCGGCGCGGAACGGGGAGACACCGACTACCATATGCACGGCGACAACGAGTTCATAACTAAGGACGAGCTGCTTAAAGACGCGGCGCTGTTCGCCAAGGTGATAGCCGAGATATGCGGCTGACGAGTTTCTAAATAACATGGCTTTACTTAACAAGGGGGAAAATATCATGAAAAAAATAATTTGTCTCACGGCTTTTCTGGCGGTGGCGGCGATGACGCTGACCGCCTGCTCCGATACGAGCCAATCGGGGATAATCCAAGGTTCCCGCGGTTCGGGATCTTCAACAAGTTCTTCCGTTGGGACAAGCTCCTCAAGCAGCAAGGCTTCTTCGAGCACGACGAAGATATCCGATAATATGGGCGGCGCTTCAAGCAGTTCATCTTCTTCAAGCGCGGAACAGTCCTCAAGCGAACCTCAGTCTTCGAGCAAGCCCGCGGCTTCAAGCAGACCGCAGTCCTCAACGCCGGACAAGCCTCCAGTACAGTTTACCGACGGCGAGATCGCTGACGGAAAGCTGGAGGAGGGGAAGATATACACCGTAAAGAACGGTGAGACCCTGCGCATCGGAAACGGTCAGTCGCTGCTCGTAAACGGGCGGCTGCTCTGCAACAACGGCGGCAATATCGTCGTGGAAAGGGGCGGCGAGCTTATGGTGAACGGCGAGATCGAGCTTTCGGGAAATTTGCAAATGCTGGGTAATATGTCGCTCTCCGAGGACGCGAAGGTCTATGGAGAGGGTTCTATGTCGCTGAATTCATTCAACGATATCGACTGCCACGGCAGCTTCAAGGCGAAGATAATCCCGCCCGAGCCAAAAGTAGTAGACGGCGTGACCTATGTCGGCGATGTGCTGATCGTGAACAAGAAGATCGATCTTCCCAAAACCTGCGGCACGGGGCTCAGCAGCGAGCTCCAGAACGCGCTGCAAAAAATGCGCAACGCGTCGGGTTATTCCATGCCGATAATCTCGGGATATAGAAGTTATGAATATCAGGTCGGCACATTCCAGCGCTGGTGCGACAAGGATGGCGAGGAAGTGGCAAGCACATACTCCGCGCGCCCCGGTCACAGCGAGCACCAGACGGGTCTCGCCGCGGATATTACCAGCATTTACCAGAGCTACGGAGATACCACCGAGGGCAAGTGGGTCGCGGCTCATTCCTACGAATATGGTTTGATCATCCGCTATCCCGAAGGCAAGGACGATATCACGGGGTATATGTACGAGCCGTGGCATCTGCGCTATCTTGGCGAGAGCACCGCGAGACTGGTACATGACAGCGGGCTGACGCTGGACGAGTTTCTCGGAGTGGAGAGCTAAGATCCCCAAAGGCTTAAAATCTCTTCTCCGTTCGAGGCGGAGATCTTTATTGACAATTTTTATTCGCTCTTGACAAATTTATAAAAAAGATGTATAATAATTTTGTATACTTGTTACGAAAATATTTTCGCAAGAGGGTGATCTTTTGGACGCAAACGCTAAGCTTGAATGGTTCTCGCCGAACCGTATAATGAAGCTGTATCCCGGAGAAAAGGCGGAATACGGCAGCAAACGGCTTTATGTAGTCGGGATAGGAGCGAACGGCGTTGATTGTCTTATAAAATGCAAGGATATTGCCGAGCGCCGCTATACCCTTGATAAGTCCTCTGTCCGTTTCTTGGGGATCGGATATAAGGGGCGGCTTGACGTTTCGGAAAACGGCTCCGTGCTTGCCGAGAACGAGCGGCTCGAGATCGACCCCGAGGAGGCTGTATATCCTTATCTCAATGACCCCGAGAAGATTCCCGAGTGCGCTAAAACGTGGTTCGACGAGGGTCTGCGCAACTATACGCCCGCTAAGCCCACATACGGACTTAATAAGCGTCAGTGCGCGAGATTGGCGCTGTTTCATTATTTCGATAAGATACTTAAAATATTCGGCGGCGCGATAAATGACTTTTCAAAGGAGAAGAAGCCGCTGGAGATCGTTTTCACGGGGAACCTCGGCGACGCGCTGTTCGGCGGTATGATGACGGATCTTGCCTACATCGCCAAAGCGATGTTCAGGTCTACGGGCTGCCATGTAACGGTGAACGCGTATATGCTCGCCGCCGATACCGCCCTCTTGCAGGGACTTGAGGGGCGCGATCTCGCGATATTCTACGCGAACACCATAGTCGCCAAGAGCGAGCTTGACAGGTTTCAGTCGGGCAAGCGGAAGTATTCTCAGAAGTTCGCGGAGAATTATACGTTTTCAAGCGATAAGCCGCCGTTTCAGTCCTGCGTGCTGAACGCGGCGGAGGAGACATATAAGGAGACTGTCGACAACATAGCCTATAAAATAGCCGCGTCCTGCGCGCCCGTCTTCAAGACCGATGACGACGCGGAAAGACTGCTCTCTTATAATATGCTCGGCAAGGCGGAGAACCACTCGTTCCGCTATATTTGCAGCGGGATAGCTCAAAGCGAGATACCCATAGGGAAAATAACGAGCTTCCTTTCGCTAAAGCTGGTAGTTATGACATATAATCACCTGCTTAAAAATTCGGCGGGTGAAATGGAGCTTGGCATCATCAGCAGAAAGACCGTGCCTACGGATCTTATTCTCGCTCAAAAGGCGGGCAATCTGCCGCATTTTGAGTACGACGAGCTGCGCAACGCGCTGTTTTCGCTGAAAGCTCTCAAGCACGGCGTGGAAGCTTCCAAGAAATACGTCACCGAGCGTGTGGAGACCATAGCCGAGATGTGCCAAAAGGGCGCGGATATGTCGCTCGCAGAGATATATGACTATATTCGCGGTCTGTGCGAGGCGGCGAAGCTTGACAACGCCAAGGGACCGTATTACGCGTCGGAGATCATCAGACGCTGTGTGACCGAGCTGAAAAAAGCCATCACCGCGCAGACAGAGGTAATGGAGTCCGCGGATATCGAATTGGCGCGCGAGGACAAGATGCTGATCGCCGAGCAGCACAGCATAAGAGGCGCTTTCGGGCTGTTCGGCGCCAAGTCGACAGACGATTATGTGGAGCGTATGAAGCATTATGTCGACGCTCTGAGAACAAAGCTTGCGGGCGGCATCGTGCTGAAATTCTATCAAGATCTTCAAGCGAAGCTGAACGAATATTATGAGAGCGGGCTGAGACCACTTACCGATCTGTTCAGCGCTGCTATTGACAAATTTCACAATATCACCGACGAAATGAAGCCCGCGGATGATCGTTTCACGCGTGACGCGTTCGACGCGTCGTCGGAGAATGTGAGGGGGCTTCTTTCAAAGCTTGCCGAAGAGCTTCCCGAGTCCACGACGTCGCTTCTCTTCAAGCGCTGCGAGCTGCTTAAGGCGGCGGACAGCGATGACGCCGAGGCGTTCGCGGCGGAAGCGGCGGCTATGACGGCTATGTGCTTCGGCGAGGTATTGAGCGGTGGCTATGAGGGCTTGTGCGAGCTGTTCGGCGAGACGAGCGACGTTTCGACGGCGCTGGAGGACTGTCTCGAGCGCATAAGCGTGACTACCCCCGCCTCCGAGGGCGAGCCGCTTGCGAGAATGATCTGCCCGCGCGACGTAAAGTCGGGCGATATCGCGGGACTTAAGGCGGCGCACAGCGGTCTTTCGTATGTGTGGAACAATTCCCCCCTGCCGCAGACCGTTATGGTTCAGCAGCTAAAGGGTAATGTCGCCGTAGACAAATTCAAGGACTATAAGCAATGGGAAAATATGCGCTATGCTTATGTGAACGACTCGCTGAAAAAGCACGGGATCCATATTTTCAATTAAATATCCGATATTTCGTACTCTTCCCGCGGGACGGGGAGAGTACGAAATATGCTTTATTACAAGCTGAAACATAATTTTTCTAAAATTTGGAGAAAGAATGAAGAATAAAAGTATTTCCGATGTGGTGCTGGTCTATGACCGCTATTACGCAAATAAGCCCAATTCAGTAACGCTGTCTTTAAAGCGCGTCGGGCTTTGCAGCGCTGTTACGCTGTGCGCGATGATGTACGTGCTGATGATGTATGCCATGCCCGTGAACGGCGTGCTCTGCGCGGCGCTTTCGGTGGTGTTCGCGGCGGCGTTTTCCGTTTTGTTTATCTTTGTGAAGAAGCGCTTCGCCATACCGGCGATCCTGCTTATCGCGGGTATGCTGATATGGCTGAGGTGGGAGAGCTTCTGCGGAAAGATCACTTATTTTTTTGACGAGATCCTTATGCTGTGCAGCGGAAGATTTGTGGACGGCAGCTTATTGCTCTATCATTACAAATCGGAGCTTTCCGAGATAAATCCCGAATATATCGGCGGGGTGACTCTGGGAACGGTGCTGCTTATAATGCTGTTCGCGATGATAACCGCGGCGGGATCGTTCTCCAAACCGCATACTATCGTGTCGTTTCTGGCGTGGATAGTGCTGTGGGTGCCGCTGTTTCTGTCCGAGAGCTTTACGTTCAACTGGTGGCTGGTTCCCGCGGTCGCATTATATATGGGCGCTTTCGCGTCTTCTATCGCCTATCGCGACGGACTGACGCTGAGATCGGGGAAGGGCGGCTCTTACACCAACGCCGCAGCTCTTAACGAACAGAGCTTTATGAACCGCCTCGCAAAATCCCCCTACATAAAGCGCGTTGAGATGAGATCGGCGTATTATTCAAAATACTTCTCGCTTACCATGTACGCGGCGGCGGTGTTCGCGGTGATAGGCATCGTGGCGGGCGCGGCGCTCGGCGGCTCGAAGGGGATAGATTACGCGAAGGTCTATGAGTTCGTGACGAATTTGGGCAGCGGCGGCATATTCTCCTCTCCCTTCGAGGACGATTCGATGAACAGCTACTTTACCAAGCCATTCGATCAATCGTCATACCTTTCCATAAGCTCTCCCGGAAGAAGCAACCGCGAGGTGCTGAGGGTCAGAAATCCGGGAAGCGTCCCCGTTTATCTGCGCGGCGATTACGGCATAGACTTCCTCGGAGACAGATGGGATACGCCCTCAAACCCGATGGATATCACATGGAACAGCAGTTTTGATGACGTTCTGAAAGAAAACTACCGCCCCGCGGAGATGAAGATCATGCAGAACATCATAAAACGCGGCGGCTACTATAACGATCTGATAGACAGCATCGATATCACCGTCGATTATCTATACGATACCAATGTCGTTTTTTTGCCCGCTTATACGGACGAATATTCGTATTATGATAACGAGATGTTTGATATATACGGCGACTTTGTAACGCGTGTCGATCCCAAGTACAATAAGAT
>CAYPWI010000028.1:0-12057 GCA_964414395.1 uncultured Ruminococcus sp. | reverse complement strand
ACCATATTTCGATGAAATTTATTATTTTTTGGGTCATATCTATTGACAACGCAGACATGAACGGGAGATTTTTTTGAAAACCTCTTGACAAGCCGTGCAAAATCTGCTATAATAATAGAGTTAATCGCCGAAAAATCGGCATAACCCCTTTCCCACGGCAAAAGCTGTGAGATATATATCCATAAGGAGGTGCTATAAAATGGCAAAGCTTAACGAAAAGTATGAGGCAGTTATCGTTTTCGCGGTCAAGGACGGCGAGGAGCAGATCAAGACGCTTGTTGAGAAGTTCTCCGACCTTATCAAGGCGAACGGTACCCTTACCAACGTTGACGAGTGGGGCAAGAGAAAGCTTGCATACGAGATCATGTACCAGAGCAGCTACCAGAGCGAGGGCTACTATGTTGTGTACACTTTCGAGTCCAAGCCGGATTTCCCCGCGGAGCTCGAGCGTATCATCAACATCACCGATGGCGTTCTGCGTTCGTCGGTAGTTCTCGCGAAGTGAGCGGAGAAGTCTGAACGGAGGTGTATTTATGAATAAGGTTATCATGATGGGAAGGATCGTAAACGATCTGGAGCTAAAGACGACCCCCCAAGGAACAAGCGTATGTTCATTCCGCATCGCGGTGGACAGAAATTTCCAGAAAAAGGGAGAAGAGCGCAAATCAGACTTTTTCAATGTGGTGACATGGCGTCAGACAGCGGAGTTTGTGACGCGCTGGTTCGGCAAGGGACGCATGATCCTTATTGAAGGAGAAATGCAAACGCGCCAATACACCGATAAAAACGGAAATCCCGCCACATGGTATGAGATACAGGCAGATAACGTTTTCTTCACCGGCGAGAAAGCCAACGGCGGCGGAAACTATTCCGGACCGCCCTCTTACGGCGACCCGCCCCCCGAGCGCGGCAGTTATTCCGCGCCTAGCGGAGGAAATTCCGAGCAGAGCGGTTCCGCAGCCGCACAGAGTTCGGGAGCGAGCGACTTCTCATCGGCATCTGACGACAGTTATCCGTTCTGATCCCGAGAACACAGTTCAACGTAAATGTATCAATTCTATACAGGAGGTAAAGGTATCATGGCTGAAAGAACCGAAAGAGCTGCGCACCCTATGAAGCGCGCTCGTAAAAAGGTATGCCAGTTCTGCGCTGACAGAAGCGAGTTTATCGATTACAAGGATATCGCAAAGCTCAAGAAGTTTATGACCGAGCGCGCGAAGATCCTTCCGCGCAGAGTTACAGGCTGCTGCGCATATCATCAGAGAGAGCTGACCACCGCTATCAAGAGAGCAAGACAGCTCGCGCTCATTCCGTACGCGGCTGACTGATGTCAATTGACAATGCACAATTGATAATGGATAATTACAAATGGGGCTGTTTTTTACAGCCCCATTTTTTACGAATTCGTCAGCGATCAGCTAAGATCCGGCAGCTCATCTCTGGCGATAGTATATTCGTGATTATAAAAGTCCTTCATATACTTCACGGAATTGTAGCTTTCGGAAAGCGCGCCGTTCATATTTAATGTATAGTCGCCCGCGGCGGGAGCCGTCCAGAGCCAGATGGCGTTGTCGCGGAACATCTCGTCGATGTTCGGCATAACGTCGCAGGCTGTCACGGCTATCATCTTCTGCGAGGGAAGAATAGCCGCAAGTGACTGAAATCTCCCCGCGAAGGACGCGTCCGACTGCTCGAAAAAGCTCTGACCCGCTATGTCGACATAGTTGCTTCCCGGATAGTATTCCATATCGCTGCCGCTCCAGACCCACACAAGACTGTGTATCTTGTGATATACACAAAGCCTCGTAAAAATCATCTGCCATAGCGCCTTGTAGTTATCGGGAGAGCTTCCCCACCAATACGCGCCCGTGTCGCCAAGCGGTATCGGCTCAAAGAGAACGACCGCGTCGACCTCGTCCAGCTGCTTGAAAAATTCCGCCATCTTGTCGATGTCGTCCAGCAGCGCCCCCAGCTCGAGCGGCATAAAGCCGTTGCTCTCCAGCGCTTCTCTCGATTCGTCGCTGAGCATGGCGATGTCATCGGCGATCTGATTTTCAAAGGCGGCGTTGAGGTTAAAGTCCCCGGCGTTGACGCTGTGACGGATATTCGGCGAATACCAATGCCAGGTATATCCCAAAATCCCGCCGTCATCGACCCACTTCTTGGCGACCTTGATCTCGTCCGCGGTGCGCTGCCTGTCCTCTTCCGTATCGAGAGTGGCGTAGGCTATCTCCGAATTGCGTATCACAGGATAACGCCCCGTCGCGTTATACACGGCTTCTATCTCGGCGTTGGACGCGGGTGAGACGTTCTGAGCCGTGAGGACATACTGACCGAACAGCTCCGAGAAATACTTCACGGTGTTTACCGACTTCAGCGACGAGTTGGGATTTACGCACGCCGAGCCGACTACATAGCCGTCGCTGCTTGCTCTCGAGGAATTTTCCACAAGAATATAGTCGATATCGACGCTGCCGCTCTCGACCGTGAACTTGATGTTGGTCTCCCCCGTCTCAAAATAAACGCAGTCCACCTCGGCGAACGTAAACGGCGCGTCTCCGTTCTCGTCGAGCACCAGCGGTTCGATGTAGTAGGTCCCGCGCTTCACTCCGCCCGACTCCAGCGATACCGCCGCGCCGTCCGCCGAACGCGCCGCCAGAACTACACGATAGTGCTGAGAGGTGTTCGCGCGGAGGATATGCGTGAGAGTGTTGCCCGTATGCAGCTTGACATAGCCCTGCCCGTCGAATTTCCCGCTGTTGCTGAGCGCTCCGTCATAAACACCGCTCTCCGCGTGGAGCTTGGTGATGAAATCCTGAGCGATCACGGTATAATCCTTCAGCCCGATCTCATTGTATACGGGATGAGATGTCACCTCGGACTGAGACGAGTCGGAGCTTTCCGCATCGGGATCAACACGGTCGGGAATTCTCGAACAGCCGCAAAGCAGTGAAAACGCCGTCAGAACAGATAATATTTTCGCGAATTTCTTCATACTTCCCCTTATTTTAATAAAAATTTCAAAACCGCATTTTGCTTCGCGCTGCGCGCGGAACGGTTCGCGAGCTGCGTTTTGAAATATCACAGTGCTCCACAGGTAATATTATTCTATTACGATGATATCCCCATTGTGCAATACCTCATCGAGCCGCGCCATTTTGCCGTTTATCGTCACCACAGCCGCGTGAGTGAGCAGCTCCGTCGGGTCGTCGGCGAACGCCTTCGCGACGTCGAGGAAAATAGGCATGGAACCGTCCTCCCGCAGCGGGAACTCCGCCTCTACGCCGTTTATAACGACCATGGGACCTGCCGCAGCCGCGGGCGCTTGTTCTTGTATCGGCTTGGGAGCTTCCGCCTTCGGAGCCGCGGCGGCAGGCTTCGGAGCCTCCGATTTAGGCGGCTCGGGCTTCGTTTCCACTGTCGGAGGAACGGTCTCGAGCTGCTTTGTCTTCTCGGGAGCTTCCGTCTTCACGGCTTCCTCGACCTTTTCGGGGACTTCGGAAGTAGTTGAGACATTCGCCTCGGTAATAACGTCGCCGCTTCTGAGTATCATATTCGGCTCGGCGGGAGCGTCGTTCAGCAGCACCTCTGAGGTGATATTATTTCGCCGTAAAAGCTCTCCGAGCGTATGTATCTCCACCGAGGATATAACGTCGCCGTCGTGGATAACGCGGTCTACGGTTATCTCCCTTCCGTTCTGGACTATATATTTGCCCGCGCGGAGCTTGTCGCCGAAAAGATTTACCGTAAAGGACCTTACGGTGTTAAAATCGAAATAATCAGAAAGATGCGCCGCGCCGTCCGCGCCGTTTTCGGCGGGAACTATCTCCACCACGTCGCCCTTGACGGCGATCGTATCGAGATCCGCCGCCTTGCCGTTCACCGTAATGGAAGACGGCTTCGCGGGCGCGCCTTTAAGCGTTATCTTTTCGCCCTCGAGCGTGAAGGACATATCGCGCCCCGCCTCCGCGGAGAGATCCTCAGGGGTCAGCTTCACGAATTCCATAAGCTCCGAGACCTTCTTCGTGATGTTCTCGGAGGAACGGAGCTTCTTCCCGTTTACGGAGATCGCCGTGAAATCATACGGCACGCCCTCGCCCGCGCTTATAGCGATTCCCATGGGCGTGGAGTGTTCCGCGCCGAGCGTCAAGCCCTCGGGGAGGATAAGCCCGCGCAGGTTCCCGCCGCTGCCCGTGATGACCTTGGACGGATCTATTTTCAGCCTCTCGGCGACCATCTTCGCAAGCCCTTTCAGCTTGCAGCCGCCGCCCACCAGAAATACCGCCTGCGGGGGAGTGGTGTTAGCCTCGATTATTTCCTCGGCAATGATCTTGGCGAGGTCCTCCGCGGCGGGCTTTATGATCTCATCGATGCGCTCGCGGGTAACGGTGCTTTCGATAAGCAGGATATTCTTATAAGAGATCTGCTTCTCGTCCGAGGTCTTTATCCTCTCGGCGGTGTCGAAGTCTATCAGCAGCTCCTTCATCAGCGTTTCGGTGATCTCGTCGCCCGCGGTCGTCGCCATGGAATAGGCGATAATGCTGCCGTCGCGCGAGACCGCCACGTCGGACGTTCCCGCGCCGATATCGCACAGCGCGAGATTTATCAGCCGCAGCTCGGGCGGGACCACCGCGTTCATGGCGGCTATGGGCTCCAATGTCAGACCCGCCGCCTCAAGGCGCGCCTGCTCGAGCGCCGCGTATAGGCTATCCACCACAAAGGACGGCAAAAACGCGCAGATGATCTCCGTGATCAGCCGCTCGCCGCGGTGCCCCTCGGGCTTGGAGACCCTGAACCCGTCAAGCGTCGTCGAGATTATCCCGTGACCGACGCAATAATACTGCATACCGTCGCTCTTCTCAGAAAAATCGTCCACGGCGCGGCGCACCGCCTCCAGCTCCGCCGCCTTGACCTCCGAATGGGAAATGGGCAGACTTCCGGAAGAGAGCTTATACTCATAGGAAGCGCGGAGCGTTTTCAGCGCGCGCCCCGCCGCCGCGACATAGGCGCGGGTGAGCTGTATGCGATGACGGTTCTCCAAAGTATGCTTCACGTGCTTGATATCGTTCGCCACAGACCCTATATCCTCTATCTGCCCGTCCGACATAGAGCGCTTTTCGTGAACGACGGTCTCCATATCGATTATCCTGCACCCCTCGGGCGTTTTCTTCGCCAGCACGCCGACAACGGTGCGCGTGCCGATATCCAGCGCGAAGATAACATCGTCCTGCGGCGCTTTTCTGGCGGGCGCTTCGGATCTTTCGTTCTGCTTCTTTATCGGTTTTACCTTTTTCGCCTTTTTCTTATCTGGAATATTCTTCTTGGGCGCGGCGGTTTTCTTCTCGTCCATGTCAGACACCTCTTTATGTTAATGTATAATGTATAATGGACAATGGATAATTTCGGCAATGGCTGCTTATCGTCGATTATCGATCGTTCCTTGTCCATTGTTTCTCGTACATTGTCAATGTTTCGTGATATCGATCTTTATGGTCTTTCCCCTGACGGCAAGCCCGGGGCTCAGCTTTATCGGAAGCTTTTCCGCGGCGGACATACCTATCGTCTCACCATCCTTGAGAACAACGTCCTCTTCGAGGACATACGCCGTCACGCTCACCAGAAAGTTGCGGATATAATTTAGATCCGCGGACTCCGACGGAACATATACCTCGATCTCTTCTTTGCCAAATCGGCGCAGACCGTATGTATAGACCCCCGACTTCTTCCCGTCCCCGTACAGACCGAACCACACGAGATTGAGTATCGGAAGAGTCCCGTCCTTCATGACACCTGCGCAGTCGCGGAACATTTCGGGCTGATATACAGCGCCCTCGCTGTAGAGCGCCAGCGCGTTCAGCTGACCCAGAAGCGCCGCCGTCACCTTAACATAGAGCCGCGCCCTGTCGAGCATATCGCCGTTTCCCATAACGGTCACGAGAAGGTGAGCGCCGTGACGCGCGACTACGCGCTCGGCTTCCTTCCACATATAATTAGCCTTCGCGTAATACTCCGCCTCGCCGTTCGGGATAGCCGTGGGCATAAGTCCGATAATGATCTGAAAACCCTCAGCCGTAACAAATACCACGTCATTATCGTCGGGGCGGTCGTCGGATAATTCTATCCCCCAATCGCTCTTCATATCCTCAAAAAACTTCGCCTTATCCCACTCGGCGCGCCGCAGCAGCACGAACCCGATCATCTTGTCCGACGCGTGGGGAACATTGTCGGAATTTACGGGATCTATGTGATTTTCCTCTGTCGGTTTTTTGCCAAATAAAGCCATAACGTTCTCCTTAAGTTTAATCCTTTATCTTAAGAGCCTTTCGCAGCTCCTTTTCCTCGGAATTCATCATCACCGCCAGCACTATGTCATCGCTGCAAAGCGTCGTGCCGCCGCGCGGGATTATGGTCTTCCCGTTTCTGCTGATACAAGCTAAGTTGCAGCCCGTGGGCAGCTGGAGATCCTTAAGCGCCGTGCCCTCCAGCACGTAGTTCTTCGGGATCGTTATCTCCATCAGCGACGCGTCCTCGCTGTCAAGCGGCAGCAGGCGCTTTATAGCCGAGATATCGACCTCATGCTCCAGCAGCTGAATGATGTTCTCGGTAGCCGAGATCACGATATCCACGCCGAGCTCTTTCAGCGCCTCGGCGTTTTTGGGGTTGTTTACCTTCGCTATGGTCTTCTTCACGCCGAACTTGTGCTTGGCTATCTGACAGCAGACAAGGTTGCTCTCGTCCTTTCCCATAACGGCGATAACGCAGTCCGCCTTATCCGCGCCGCACGCCTCGAGCGCCTCAACGGTGGTACCGTTGCCGCAGCTCACCTCCGCGTCGAGATTGTTCGCGCAATACTGACTGAGCTCCTTATCCTGCTCGATGATCGTCACATTATAGTTATGCTCCAGCAGCGTTTTCGCGAGGTAGAAGCCCACCTTGCCGCCGCCCACTATTATAGCTTTCATATTTAAAAGCAATTCGCGAACCGAAAAGTCCGCTCCGCGCTTCGCGCTACGCGAACTTTTCTAGCCGGCAGTCACGTCGTGTCGGTCTCCGCTCCGCTCTGACCGCCACAACGCGACTGCCGCTTTCGCGAATTGCATCCACCTCCCCAATGTTATATTATTTTTAACGCGCCTTTGATGCACCGCCCCGACGTTGTCTTGAACCCGTGATTTGAAAAGAAATTTCAAAACCGCAAAACGCTTCGCGTTTTGCTCGCCCGGCTCACGACGCGTTCCGTGCTCGCTTCGCTGCGCGCGGAACGCGCAGCGAGCTGCGTTTTGAAATTTCACGAGTCTCCGGTATGTTTCTACGACTTCTTAGCGAATATCAGCTTGTCGCCCCTGATCAATGTTATCGGCTGACCGGTGTAGAATATCAGCCCTACATTCGGGCGCAGTATGCCGAACAGCGTTTCCTCCGGCTCATATTGGATATCCGTAGGAGCCATCTCCACAAGCTCCTCGGGGAGATCCATGGTCGTGAAAAGCACCGTGTGGTTCTCAAAATTCACCGACGTGCCCGATGAGCCTTGCAGGTCATCAAGCGCCGCGCACGCCGCGCTGACGGTGAGCTTCGTCGGACAGATGACGTTCACGCCCAGCTGCTCATACACCTTGCCCTTCTCGATATCGCGTATGCGCACGAATATCTTGGGGACTTTAAACGTCTGCTTCGCTAATTGCGACACCATGATATTCATATCGTCCTCGTCGGTGACGGCGAACAGCGCGTCACAGGACTCTACGCCCGCGCGCCGCAGCACGTCGCAGTCTATGGGAACGCCCGTGGTCGTGAACCCCGCGAATTCCGAGGGAAGCGTCTCCAGAACATCGCTGTTCTTGTCGATAACGGAAACATCATGCCCCTTTGCGTCAAGTATAGTCGCCAGAGCCGAGCCAACAAGCCCGCAGCCAATGATCAATATATTCATAACAAGCTCCAAATACAATTATTTTCCGACACAAAATCTCTTGAATACCTCGTCTATGACTTCATCACTCGCGCTCTTGCCCGAAAGCTCGTATATCGCGTCCAGCGCGCGTTCGAGACTTACGCCTATAGCGTCTGGGGTAATCCCCAGCTTAGCCGCCGCTTCCGCTTCATACAATTCGTCGTCGGCACGGAGGATACAGGCTCTCTGCCGCTCGTTGGCGATAAATCCCGCGTTCGCCGAGAAGTCCGAAAGCTCCAGCTTTTCCATTACGGCGTTTCCGATGATATCCGCGCTTTTCTCGTCCTTGGCGGATATTTCGAGTACAGCCGCTCCTTCAAGAGCCGTTGTTATCTCGGAGATATCGAGGCGCTTTTCAAGATCGCTTTTATTGATAATGACGATCACACACTTGTTCTTCAAAAGTGAAAGAAGCCGCCTGTCCTCGTCCGATAACTCCCGCGAGCCGTCGAACACCGCCAACACGATATCCGCGCCCTCGAGCTTTTCAAGCATAAGCTCCACACCTATGCGCTCTACCTCGTCATTGGTCTCGCGTATGCCCGCGCAGTCGGATAAGAGCAGCACCGCGCCGCCGACGTTTACGGTCTCTTCCACGATATCGCGGGTGGTGCCCTCAACGTCGCTTACTATGCTGCGGCGAGAACCCGAGAGCAGATTCATAAGCGTGGACTTGCCGACGTTGGGCTTGCCGACTATGGCGCACGAGATGCCGTCGCGTATCATGCGCCCTCTGTCGTATCCCGCCCGAAGATCGTCCGTTTCCGCGGTGACCGCCGAGATCTTCTCGATAAGCCATTCTTGCGTGACTACGGGGGTATCGTCGTCGGGATAGTCTATCCACGCCGATATCTGAGATAATATCTCAAGTATCATATCCGCTATTTTTTCACAGCGTTTGAACAGCGCACCCTTGGACTGATTATTCACACAATTGAGCATCTGCTCGCCCTGCGCCGAGATGATATCCGCGACCGCTTCCGCTTGGGTAAGCGACATCTTGCCGTTGAGCAGCGCCCGCTTGGTGAATTCTCCCGCCGCCGCGGGTTCGGCGCCGGCTTTCAGACACGCAGTCATGACCCGTCTTGTTACATATATCCCGCCGTGACAGGATATCTCGCACACGTCCTCGCCGGTATACGACTTAGGCGCTCTGAATACCAGAAGAACGCCGTCGTCGATACGTTCATCATCGTCTATAATATCGCCGTAAGCCGCCGTATAGCCGCGCATCTCCGCTATAGGCTTTCCCGAAACGGGCTTGAACACTTTTGCGGCTATCTCAAACGCCCTCTCGCCCGATATCCGCACGACCGAGATACCCCCGACCGCGGGTGGTGTGGCTATGGCGCAGATAGTGGAATTTTCATTCATCATTTCTTCTTCCCGAACAGCCTCCCGAAAAACCCGGGCTTTTTATCGGACTTTTCTTCCTCGGGATCTTCGCCGTTATCTTCTTCCGGCTCCTCGTCCTCATCGGTATCATCATCGCCGTATTCCTCGTCGGAAAGCTCCTCATACGAGTCGGAGAACACGCCCATAAGGATAGGTTTAGCTTTAAATTCCTCGCCCATATCATTCAAAAGATAGGTGTACGTTCTTGACGGCAGCTCTATCACATAATCCGACAGCCGCTCACATTCGAGGACTTGCTCCAGCTTCTCCGCCATACGCTCGGGCAGCGACTGAGCCGCGCCCTCGTAGTAATCCTCACAGGCGATGTTGTATTCCTCGGCAGGGTCGCGCCCCGCTATCTGGGTCAGGTGGATCCCCTCGCGGAGATAGCTCGTATAGTCAAGATAATCGCTCCAGAACTCGTTCAGCAGCGCGGACAATATCCTGTTCTGCAAGTCTTGAAGCTCCTTTTCGGGGAATTTTTTCACAGCTTTTTCATACAATTCGGGAGCGGACTTCTGCCACAGATCGCTGTTATACGAGCCGTCCATAAGAGAACGCTTGCGCCCGAACGTCAGACCGCGGTGCTTCTCGCCGATGAGAGTATACTTCATCAGGTTGACGCGCTCGTCGAACGTGCCGCCCTCGGAAATTCGCTGAACGCGCTCCGCCTCTTTCCGAAGCGTTTTATCCTCGAGAGCGCCCTTGATCTTCTCCTTGGGATAATGCCGCCCCGCCAGACCGCGAAGATCATGCTTTTCCATTATTTCGTCGTCCAAAGCCGCGAAGAAGCGGCTCTCGCCCACGTCGCCCTGTCGACCCGCGCGCCCGCGCAGCTGCAAGGTTATTCGGGAGCTTTCGCGCATGGAAGTCGCCAGCACCAGCAGACCCCCGACGCTTATCACAAAATCCTTTTCGGCGCTGTCACAATTCTCGCCGCCCAGCTTGATATCCACGCCGCGCCCCGCCATATTGGTGGAAATAGTCACCGCGCCGCGCTTTCCCGCGTTGGCGATGATATGCGCTTCCTCCGTGTTGTTCTTGGCGTTCAGCACGGAACATTCTATCCCCATTTTCCGGAGATCCTCGGCTATGCTTTCGCTTTCCTCTATGCTCTCGCTGCCGACCAGCACGGGACGCTCCTTTTCCGCCGCTTCCGAAATGGCTTCCAGAATGGCGCGGCGCTTTTCTTCCTTGTCGAAATAGAGCTCCAGCGGCTTATCCTCGCGAACGCACGGCAGCCGCGTCGGAATGACCTCGGTCAAAATGCCGTAGAACTTCTCGAACTCCTCACGCGCGGAAACTGCGGTGCCCGTCATTCCCGAAAGGTGCGGATAGAGCCGCGCGAAGTATTGCAGGGCGATGTTTCCCATGATCCGTCCGCGCTTGGTGATCTTAAGTCCGTGCTTGGCTTCCGCCGCCGACTGAAGTTCCCCCGGGAACACACGTCCCGGCGCGGCGCGACCCGTGAATTCGTCTATAAGGACGATATTGCCGTCCTTTACTATATAGTCCTTGTTCTCTTTCAGAACGTCGCGCGCTTTCAGGCAGGCGCAGATCTTCGCCAACAGCGCGCCGCTCTCCTCGGCGTAGATATCACAGCCGAAGATATCCTCCGCCTTGTCCGCGCCCTTGTCGGTGAGGTAGACATTGCGCGTGTCCTCGTCGATCTCGAAATCCTTTTCTCCAAAATCGGCGAGCTTCTTGAACACCTCGTCCATTCCGCCGCTGTCCTTGACGGAAACGTCGCCCGCTATGACCAGCGGTATCCGCGCTTCGTCAATGAGAATACTGTCCGCCTCGTCGAATATCGCGTGATCGAGCTTCTCGGGGAACACCATATCGGAACTGTCGCTGCACACGAAATCGCGCAGATAGTCGAACCCCGCCTCTTTCGCGGTGATATAGACGACCTGCTTTTTATACAGCTCCGCTCGTTCGGCGCGGGGGGTGTTCTCCGTGATACAGCCCACCGAAACGCCCATTTCATCATAGACGGGCTTCATCCAGCGGCAGTCGCGATCCGCCAGATAGTCGTTGAACGTGAGAACGTGCACCATACCGCCGTTTATCGCCGCCCAACACGCCGCGAACACCGCCGCAAGCGTCTTGCCCTCGCCCGTCTGCATCTGCACCATTCTGCCCTCGGACAGAGCGGCGGCGGCGAGGAGCTGTTCGTCAAACGGCGTGATCTCAAGCGTTTTTTCGACCGCCTTGAAACATCTCGCGAAGACCTCTTCAAGGGAATTCCCCGCGTATTCTCCGCTTTGTACAAGCGCCTTTATATCGGGAAGAAAATTTTTTCCTGCCATTTATCCACCTATTCACCCACGCATAGCGTTTTTTATCATCTTTTCCAGCTCGAAGCCTCTGTTGTCGAGCCACTTGGCGACCGTCCGCGTCGTCTGACCGAGATGCGCCATCTCATAGAGGCGGTCGAGCGTCACCCACTTTGCCGCGCAGACCTCAATAGTCTGCAAACGCAGCTTCGACAGCGGAACGTCTTTTACGAGCACGTAAAAATCGCGGAGCATACTGTCGGTTGTCAGCGTCCACTCGGGGACGAGCTCGTGTTCCTCGGCGGAGATGCCCGTTTCCTCGAAAAGCTCCCTCACCGCCGCCTCGCGGCTGGTCTCGCCCGCGACGGCGCAGCCGCCCGAGCACTCCCACTTGCCGCCGCTGGTCTTCTGCGGAACGCGCTGTGTAAG